>JBGTLJ010000163.1:0-3472 GCA_041744175.1 Oceaniglobus sp.
GGCCGGCGGTGAACGCGCGCTGGCGGCGGTCGATCATCCGCGCCATGCCGACACGTTCGGGGTGCAGCAGGGTGCCCAGTGGTGCGCGGGGGTCCTGAACGGTCACGGCGACCGTAGGGTCGAACAGGCGACGCGCCGCGCCCTCGATCACAACCGCCGAAATCGCGGCGTCCGCCACTGCGCCTGTGATCGCACCCGAAGTCACGCCTGTGATCGCGCCAGAGGTCGCGCCAGAAACCGCATCTGTGGCCGGGTCGGGGATCGCAAGGTCTGGAATGGCGCGCGTCCTGTCCTGTGCCGTGTCGGTGGTCAGCGCGCTCGGGGCACCGCTGCAACACTGTGTTGGCGGCGCAGGACGCAGCGTCAAGCCCTGCGAAAGTCCCATGTCATAGTCACCTGTTCGGGGCAGGTCGTCCCCCGACCGTGCAACACCAAGTCTGGCATGCAAGCATTGAAGATATCGTTGATGGACAGGCCCGCAGAACCTGTCAGCGCAACGCCCCCCGATACGCCCGGCCTCCCATGGGCCCGGGGGTTGCACATCTGCCGCTTGGCCTTACCATTGACTGCACATCGCGGGACCCCGCGCGAAAGGTCGGGGTGGACAGTATGAGCGCATCCCCGGCCCGGACCCGTGGCGGTGCGCCGGAAAGGCAATGACATGACCGACACAGCCAGCATCCCCTTCGACGTGTTCGTGATCGGCGGCGGCATTAACGGAACCGGCATCGCACGCGATCTCCAGGGCCGCGGGCTGAGCGTTGCGCTGGCAGAGATGAACGATCTGGCCTCCGCCACCTCCAGCGCCTCCACCAAGCTGTTTCACGGCGGGCTGCGCTATCTTGAATTCTTCGAGGTCGGTCTGGTAAGGAAGGCGCTGATCGAACGCGAGACGCTGCTCAGGGCGATGCCCCACATCAGCTGGCCCATGCGCTTCGTGCTGCCCTATTCCCCGGACATGCGGTTCGAGGGCGAAACCCCCACCTCGCGCCTGCTCAACACCTTCATGCCGTGGATGAAGGGGCGCAGGCCCGCCTGGCTGATCCGCTTCGGACTGTTCCTCTATGACAATCTGGGCGGGCGCGAATATCTGCCGGGCACGAAGACGCTGGATCTGACCCAGGGTCCGGAAGGCGCGGCGATCGCCGACAAGTTCCGCAAGGCCTATGAATATTCCGATTGCTGGATCGAGGATTCGCGCCTTGTCGTGCTGAACGCCCGCGACGCAGAGGCGCGCGGCGCGCGGATCATGACGTGCACCAGGGTACTGGGCGCACACCGCGAAGAGGGGCTGTGGCACGTCACGGTACAGCGGGGCGACGCCGCACCGCACCAGATCACCGCGCGCGGGCTGGTCAACGCAGGCGGCCCCTGGGTCGAGGATGTGATCCGCAATGCGGTGCGCATCAACAGCTCCGAAGGGGTGCGGCTGGTGCGCGGCAGTCATATCGTGACCAGACGGCTGTTCGACCATGACAAGGCGTATTTCTTCCAGGGCAAGGATGGGCGCATCATCTTCGCGATCCCCTACGAGACTGATTTCACCCTGATCGGCACCACCGACAAGGACCATGGCGGCGACCCTTCGCTGAAGGCGCGATGCACCGACGAAGAGGCGGATTACCTCTGCGCCTTTGCATCGGGATATTTCAAGAAACCGGTGACGCGGGATCAGGTCGTCTGGAGCTATTCGGGCGTGCGTCCGCTCTATGACGACGGGGCGAAATCGGCCACCGCCGCGACCCGCGACTATGTGCTCAGCGTCGATGCGGGGCCCGCGACCGACGGCGGCATTGGCAGCGAACCGCCGCTGCTGAACGTGTTCGGCGGCAAGATCACCACCTATCGCAAGCTGGCCGAACAGGCGTTCGCCAAGCTGCGCCCGTTCTTTCCCGCGGCAACCGGCGACTGGACGGCGGGCGTGGCGCTGCCCGGCGGCGATTTTCCGGTGCGCGGCGTTCAGAAGCTGATCGACGATCTGAAGACGGCGCATCCGTTTCTCGACGATTACTGGGCCGGGCGGCTGGTCCGCGCCTACGGCACAGAGGCGGCAGAGATGCTGGCAGGGGCAAAGACCGCCGCCGATCTGGGTCAGGCGTTCGGCGGCACCCTCACCGCGCGAGAGGTCGAATGGCTGATCGACCGCGAATATGCCCGCACAGCCGAGGACGTGGTCTGGCGCCGCTCAAAGTTGGGGCTGCGGATGAGCGCCGACGAGATTGCCGCGCTGGACGGATGGATGGCCGGGCAGCGCAGGGACGAAAAGGCAGCCTGAGTAAATCGGGCGCCGCAACGGGGGGACGGACATGAGCCACATTCTGGCCATCGACCAGGGCACGACATCGAGCAGGGCGATCATCTTCGACGCCGATCTGCGCATAAAAGGCACCGCGCAGGAAGAGTTCGAACAGCATTACCCGGCCTCCGGCTGGGTCGAACACGACGTGTCCGATCTCTGGGCCACCACTGCGGGCACCTGCCGCGGGGTGATCGAAAAGACCGGGATCGACACGAAGAACATCGCCGCCATCGGCATCACCAACCAGCGCGAGACTGTGGTGGTCTGGGACCGCGAGACCGGCCAGCCCGTGCACAACGCCAGCGTCTGGCAGGACCGGCGCACATCGGAGATCTGTCAGGCGCTCAAGGCCGACGGCCACGAGGATATGGTGACGGCGCGCACCGGCCTGCTGCTGGACCCGTATTTCTCGGCCACAAAGCTGAAATGGATCCTCGATCATGTGGACGGCGCCCGGGAAAGGGCGCGGGCGGGCAAGCTGTTGTTCGGGACGGTGGACTGTTTTTTGATCTGGAAGCTGACGGGCGGCACGTCCCATGTCACCGATGCCACCAATGCCTGCCGCACGATGCTTTACGACATCCACAAGGGGCGCTGGTCCACCTCCATTGCCGCCCTGCTCGACATCCCGATGGAGATGCTGCCCGAGGTGCGCGATTGCGCCGCCGATTTCGGCGTCACCCGCGCCGATCTTTTCGGGCGCGAGATCCCGATTACCGGCGTCGCGGGCGACCAGCAGGCGGCGACGCTGGGGCAGGCGTGCTTCGCGCCGGGAATGCTGAAATCCACCTACGGCACCGGATGCTTTGCCCTGCTGAACACGGGCGACACCGCCGTCGCCTCGAAGAACCGCCTGCTCACCACCATCGCCTATCAGTTCGACGGCAAGCCGACCTATGCGCTGGAAGGGTCGATCTTCATCGCGGGTGCCGTGGTGCAGTGGCTGCGCGACGGGCTCAGGATCATCCGCGAGGCGAAGGAAACCCAGCCTTTGGCAGAGGCGGCGGATGCGGGGCAGGGGGTGATCCTTGTGCCGGCCTTCGTCGGGCTCGGCGCGCCCTACTGGAACGCCGAATGCCGTGGCGCGGTGTTCGGGCTGACGCGCAATTCCGGCCCCGCCGAGTTTGCACGCGCCGCACTGGAATCCGTCGGCTATCAGACCCGCGATCTGCT
>JBGTLJ010000164.1:0-3720 GCA_041744175.1 Oceaniglobus sp.
CAGCCCGACCGAGGTCAGCGTGACCTTCCCGGCGCCCTACGGCCGCTTCCTGTCGGCGATCGCGGCGCCCACCGGGCAGCACCTGACGCTGTTCCAGAAGGCGTATTGCAGCCAGTTCCACCCCGCCTACGCCGATCAGGCCGCGCTTGACCGCATGGTCGGCGACGGGCAGCACGCCGACTGGACGGCGCTGTTCCGCGACCGCTGCGGCGATATCGAGATACCGTCGCGCTGGGCGAACCCCGAACGGCCGGTGCTGGACCCCTGGGTGGTCGTCGACGGCTATACCGGCAGCGCCACCCGCGTGGTGATGGACCGCAACCCCTACTTCTGGCAGATCGACACCGCCGGCAATCAATTGCCCTATGTGGACCGACTGGTGTTTCCGGTCATCTCCGACGAGGAAACGATCCTGCTGAGCGCCATCGCCGGCAATCTCGACCTGCAGCTTCGCCGGATCACCGACGTCGCGAACCGTCCGGCGCTGGTCGCCAACATGGAGCGCGGCGGCTACGAGATGGTGTTCATGGCGGATTCCGATTCGAACCGCGTCGGCCTGTGGTTCAACCTGACCGTCAAGGACGAGAACCTGCGCGAACTCTTTCGCGACCGCCGCTTCCGCGAAGCGTTCAGCGTGGCGATCGACCGTCAGGAGATCATCGACGCGATCTACCTCGGCGCTTCCGAGCCCTGGCAGATCGGGCCGCTGCCCGAACACCCCATGTATAACGAACAACTGGCGACCCAGCACCTTGAACTGGACCCCGATCGGGCCAACGCGCTGCTCGACGAGATCGGCCTGACGGAACGCGACAGCGCGGGTTTCCGTCTCTTCGCCGATGGCACGCGGGTGTCGATCGCCTCGGAGTTTCCGGTGCAGAACGACGGCGACGGCGACGTGCTGCAATTTGTCGCCCGCGACCTGAAGGACGTCGGGATCGAGGTGACGGTGCAAGGTCTGGAGCGGACCCTGTTCTACGAACGCGCGGTGGCCAACGAGCATGTGCTGCATGCCCGGTCGGTGCCGGGCGGGCTCGATCCCTACGACTCCATGCGGGCGATCATCGCCGAGCATCCGCTCGACAGCCGCCAGAGCCTGGAATGGCAGAAGTGGTATGCCACCGGCGGGTCGATGGGCGAAGAGCCGACCGACAGCATGAAGCGGCGGATGGAGCTTTTCGACCAGTGGAAGGCCACCGCCGACGCCGAAGCGGCCGATCCGATCTTTCGCGAGATCCTGCAGATCGCCGCCGACGAGTTCGAGGTGATCGGGATCGCCAAGTCGGGCGGCGGCGCGGGCATCCGCAAGGCCAACCTGCGCAACGTTCCCGACCCGATCCTGAACGCCTGGGTGTTCGCCTCGCCCGCCGGGACCCTCGTGCAGCAGTATTTCTACGAGTGACGGGCGCGTGCGCGGCGCCCCCGTGGCGTCGCGCGCGACCCTTACGCGCGCCAGCCGTCCCGACCGGAGGCCATGATGCTGCTTTTCATCCTTCGGCGGCTGCTCTCGCTCATTCCGTTCCTGATCCTCGCGTCGATCACGGTCTTCATCCTCATCACCTTGCCGCCCGGGGATTACCTGACCAGCTACGCCGCGCAGCTTTCCAGCACCGGCGATGACCTCGACGCCGCCACGCTGGAGAACCTGCGCATCCGCTACGGTCTCGGCGAGCCGGTGCTGGTGCAATACTGGAAATGGGTGACGGGCGTGGTGGTCGGCGACTTCGGCTATTCCTTCGAATGGCAGCAGCCGGTGAACACCCTGATCGGAGAGCGGCTGGCGCTGACCGTGCTGTTGTCGTTCGCGGCGCTGCTGTTTACCTGGGGCCTCGCGATGCCGATCGGCATCTTCTCGGCGGTGCGCAAGAACACCTGGGGCGACTACATCGTGACGCTGATCGGCTTCATCGGCCTGGCGACGCCGAATTTCCTGCTGGCGATCCTGCTGATGTATATCTCCGTCACCCAGTTCGGGCAGTCGGCGGGGGGGCTGTTCTCGCCCGGCATGGACAATGCGCCCTGGTCCTGGGCGAAGGTCTCGGACCTGATGGCGCATCTGTGGATCCCGATCATCGTCATCGGCACGTCCGGCACCGCCAGCCTGATCCGGGTGATGCGCGCCAACCTTCTCGACGAACTGGCCAAGCCCTATGTGGTGACGGCGCGCGCCAAGGGGCTGAGCGAACTGCGGCTGTTGCTGAAGTATCCGGTACGGCTGGCGCTGAACCCGTTCATCTCGACCATCGGCTGGCTGCTGCCCAGCCTGGTGTCGGGGTCGATCATCGTGTCGATCGTGCTGAACCTGCCGATGGCGGGGCCGCTGCTGCTGCAATCGCTGCTGAACCAGGACATGTTCCTGGCGGGCGGTTTCCTGATGTTCCTGACGATCCTCACGGTGATTGGCACCCTGGTGTCGGACATCCTGCTGGCGCTGATCGACCCGCGCATCCGGTATCAGTAGTGACCGGCGCGTCCAACATCGCGCCTGACGCCGGCCCCGCCCCGGCCCCCGCCATCGCCCTGGCGCCGGCTTACGGCGTCGATATCGGCGCGCTGACGCCGCGACAGCTGTTCTGGATGCGGTTCCGGCGGCACCGGCTGGCCTTCGCCTGCCTGTGGATCACCGGGTTGATCTATCTGGTGGCGCTGGTCGCGGAATTCCTAACCCCGATGGATCCCGAGGCGATGTCGTCGCGGCTTGCCTACCATCCGCCGCAGATGCCGCGCCTGGTCGAGCGGGCCGGGGACGGCTGGACGATCCGCCCGCATGTCACCGCCTACCGGCTGGAGCGCGATCCGGTCAGCCTCGCGGCGATCTATGTCCGCGACGAGGATCGCAGGATCGACCTCGGCTTTTTCGTCCGCGCCGAACCCTACCGGCTGTTCGGCCTGATCCCGGCCAGCCGCAAGTTGCTGGCCCCGGTCGAGCCCGGCCAGCCGGTGTTCTTCTTCGGCGCCGACAGGGTGGGCCGCGACGTGTTCTCGCGCACCATACAGGGCACCCGCATCTCGATGTCGATCGGGCTGGTCGGGGTCACGATCAGCCTGATCCTGGGGGTGATCCTTGGCGGCATCTCGGGCTATTTCGGCGGCCGCATCGACTGGGTCATCCAGCGGCTGATCGAATACCTGATCTCGCTGCCGGCGATCCCGATATGGATGGCGCTGGCGGCTTCGCTGCCGCGCACCTGGTCGCCGCTGACCACCTATTTCATGATCACCGTCATCGTCTCGCTGATCGGCTGGACCGATCTGGGGCGCATCGTCCGCGGCCGGTTCCTGGCGATGCGCAACGACGACTACGTGCTGGCCGCCCGGCTGGACGGCTGTTCGCGCCCGCGCATCATCCTGCGCCACATGCTGCCGCAGATGACCAGCCACATCATCGCCACCGTCACGCTGGCGGTGCCGCTGATGATACTGGCGGAAACCTCGCTGTCGTTCCTGGGGCTGGGATTGCAGCCGCCGCTGATCAGCTGGGGGGTGCTGCTGCGCGAGGCGCAGAACATCCGGTCCATCGCCGAGGCGCCGTGGCTGTTCCTGCCGGGGATCGCGGTGGTGACGGCGGTTCTGGCGCTCAACTTCCTCGGCGACGGGCTCCGGGATGCCGCCGATCCCAATGGCTGATCCCGCCCGCCCGGATCCCGGCCGCCGCCCGGTCCTGTCGGTGCGCGACCTCGAGGTGACGTTCGCGCTCCGCCAGGGGCCGTTCCGCGCGGT
>JBGTLJ010000165.1:0-4034 GCA_041744175.1 Oceaniglobus sp.
CGACGGCACGCCGGCGCGCGCAATCGTGCAGCGGGCGCGATTCATCGGCAAGGAAAGCCTGGTGGAGTTCAAGCTGGATTTCGACGGCTCCACCATGGCTGCGACCGTCCCGTCGGTGTTCCTGCCGAAAGCCGGAACGCCGCTGTGGCTGATGATCCGGCGCGACCGGTGCTTCGTGTTTCCCCGGACCTGACCCGCCCCGGCAGGCGAACGCCGCATCCTGTACACGAGGGATCGGCGATGCGTGTGCACCGTCCGGCCGTCACTTCGGCGTCTCGCGGTTGCGGTAATCCATCAGCGTCTTGCCCTGCTCCTCGACGAACAGTTCCGGCAACACCGCCAGCGCCGTGATCCGGTCGACCCGGAACACGCGAAAATCGCCGCGCAATTCGCACCAAACCGTCGCCGTCCAGACCCGGCCCCAGTATTCCAGTTGCAGCGGGCGGATCGTGCGCCGGGTTTCCGCGCCCTCCAGATCTGTATAGCCGATCGCCAGTTTCTGGCGCGCCCGGATCGCGGCGCGCAGGCGGGGCATATGGGCAAATCCGTGGGCGGCATCGGCGAAGGGATAGACGGCAAAGCCCCAGCCCCGGGGCGGGGCGCTGCGGTCTTCGGGCAGCACCGCGTCGATCTTGGACGACAGGGATTTCGCCGCCGCCTGCAATTCGGGATCCGCCGCCTCGCCCACCACGGCCATGCCTAGGTGGAACGCCTCAAGTTCGGTCAGGGTCAGGTTCAGGGGCGGCAGGGTGATCGGCGCCGTCATCTGATAGCCGAGGCCCCGCTCCCCCTGCACCGGCACTCCCGATGCCATCAGCGTCTCCATGTCGCGATAGACGGTGCGCACCGACACCTCCAGCCGGTCTGCCATGCCCTGCGCGCGGTGCAGCCGCCCGTCGCGCAGGATCTGGATCAGTTCGAACAGTCGGTCGGTGCGGCGCATGGCGCAACGCTTGACGGCAAGTGCCGGCCGGTCAAGGGGCCTTGGCAAGGCTCATCTGCAAGGCGCCGTGGCGCATGGTCACGCTGCCCGGGTCGATATCGGCCGCAAAGGCAGGAAAGCCCTCGGCCTCCATGATCGTTTCGGCGGCGATTGCAGCGGCGCTCATGGTATCCCACACGATGTGATCGCTCCAGAGCCCTTCGCCGTCGACGATGAGATGGCGCAGCCGAAACCCCGGGCGTGCCGCAATCCCGGCCCCTGTGGCCTGTGCATGCAGGATGTGGGTGGCGGGATCGGTGCCCGCGACAAGGCGATAGGTGACGATTTCGACGACCGGGTCGGCCATGGCGTTTCCCTTCAGTGATTCGGGATCGTTCCCCGGGCCTATCACGCCTCAACTGACACGAACCTGTCAGTTGACAGATCCGTGTCGTGAAACCGTCCATTTCCGGCCGATCACCCTGCCGGTTTCTCACCTATCCCCTTTTCCTTGGCCCCGCGCTGCCGTACCAAGGTCGGGCCATTTCAGATGCCGCCCCGCAGGGGCCGCGCACAGGAAGAGAGACCCATGTTGAACAATATCGGCCTGCCGGGCCTTCTGCTGATCGCCGTCGTCGTCCTGGTGCTTTTCGGGCGCGGCAAGATCTCGTCGCTGATGGGCGAGGTCGGCAAGGGCATCACCGCATTCAAGCGCGGCGTCACCGACAGCAGCAACGAGATCGACGAGGCCGCCAAGGCGGACGATCGCCGCGTCGCCCCGCCGGAACACGGCGATATCACGCCTCCGGGTCATGCGGGCCGCGTCGACGGC
This sequence comes from Oceaniglobus sp., assembly GCA_041744175.1. Taxonomy (GTDB): domain Bacteria; phylum Pseudomonadota; class Alphaproteobacteria; order Rhodobacterales; family Rhodobacteraceae; genus Oceaniglobus. The sequence continues at coordinate 1,755 of JBGTLJ010000165.1, forward strand.
GATCCGACGCTGGAAAAGGACAAGGTCTGATCCGGACAGGGGACTGATCCAATGTTCGATATTGGCTGGACTGAGCTTCTGGTGGTCGGGGTCGTGGCGCTGATCGTGGTGGGCCCCAAGGACCTGCCGATGATGTTCCGCACGCTAGGCCGATTTACCGGCAAGATGAAGGGCATGGCGCGCGAATTCCAGCGCGCCATGGACGATGCCGCAGACCAGTCCGGTGTCAAAACCGTTGCCAAGGACCTGCGCAGCGCCACCTCGTCCAAGAACCTCGGGCTCGACGCGCTGAATTCCGCCGCCGACCGCTTCGACAAGTGGCAACCGGGGATGGCGCCGAAGACCGGCGACGCCGCCGCCGCCGCCGCAAAGGGGAAAGAGACCGCGAAGCTGGCCGCGCAACGGGCCGAACAGGGCGAAAAGCTGCGTGCAGCGACAGCCGAGCGGGCCGCGGAAAAGGCCGCCCCCGCCACCAAGCCTAGCTCCGCCGCCACGACGAAGCCAAAAACTGCCGCAGCGACCAAACCAAAGACCGCCGCCGAACCGCTGCCAAAGCCAACCGCCCCCACGGACCCCGCATGAGCGCCCCGGACGAGCTTGAGGACAGCGGCGCGCCCCTGATCGAGCATCTGGCCGAACTGCGCACCCGGCTGATCCGCGCCGTGCTCGCCTTCATCGTCGGCATCGTGCTGGCCTTCGTGGTGGCAGAACCGATCCTGCAGTTCCTGGTGAAACCGATCGAGGCGACGTTACGCAGCCTCGGGGATCCGGCGCCGACCCTGCAATACACCTCGCCGCAGGAATACCTGTTCACCCTGTTCCGGATCTCCATGGTGTTCGGCTTCGCTCTGGCGTTTCCGGTGATCGGCCACCAGCTCTGGCGCTTTGTGGCGCCGGGGCTCTACCGCACCGAAAAGAATGCCTTCCTGCCGTTCCTGGTGGCCTCGCCGGCAATGTTCCTGCTGGGTGCGTCGTTCGCCCAGTTCGTCGTCACCCCGCTGGCGATGCAGTTCTTCCTCGGCTTCGCGGACATCAGCTCGGTCTTTGCGGGGCTGATGGAACGGGTTGTGGGCACGGTGCCCGTGGACGGGGTGGTCGTGCCGGTGGAGGGCGTGGCGATCCCCCAGACCGCGTCGGGCGTGCGGATCACGTTCTTCGGAAAGGTGAACGAAAGCCTCGACATCACGCTGAAATTCATCATGGCCTTCGGGCTCTGCTTTCAGTTGCCGGTGTTGCTGACCCTGATGGGCAAGGCCGGCCTTGTGTCATCGCGCGGACTTGCGGATGTGCGCAAATACGCGGTGGTGGCGATCCTGCTGCTCGCGGCGCTGGTCACCCCCCCCGACGTGGTGACCCAACTGATCCTGTTCGTGGTGGTCTACGGCCTTTATGAAGTGTCGATCCAGCTGGTCAGATGGGTCGAGAAAAAGCGCGACAACCGGCTGCGCGCCGAGGGACTGCTTGACGACGAAGAGCTTGACGATATCGAGAACACCAGGTGATCGATCCGATGGAACGGATCGCCGCCGCGCTGGAACGGATCTCACCGCCGCCCCTGCGCGCCCCGGATTTCCATGCCGCGGACGCCTTCGTGTGGCACGTTGCCCCCGATCGGCTGACGCCGGTGGCGCGGGTCAACCGGATCGACCTTGCGCTTCTGGTCGGCATAAACCGCGCGCGCGATACCCTGCTGGAAAACACCCGGCAATTCGCCCGCGGGCTGCCCGCCAACAACGTGCTGCTCTGGGGCGCGCGCGGGATGGGCAAATCGAGCCTGATCAAGGCCGCCCATGCCGACGTCCTGCAAGAGGGCCTGGCCCTGAAGATCGTCGAGGTCCAGCGCGAGGATCTGCCCTCCATCGCCCGTCTGCTGAACCTTCTGCGCGACGCCGATCACCGGTTCGTGCTGTTTTGCGACGATCTCAGCTTCTCGCATGACGACCAGCACTACAAATCCCTCAAGGCGGTGCTGGACGGCGGGATGGAGGGGCGGCCCGACAACGTGGTGTTCTACGCCACCTCGAACCGTCGCCACCTGATGCCGCGTGACATGATCGAAAACGAACGCTCATCTGCCATTTCGCCGTCCGAGGCAGTCGAGGAAAAGGTGTCGCTTTCGGATCGCTTCGGGCTGTGGCTCGGCTTTCACCCCTGCACCCAGGACGAATATCTGGCGATGATCGCGGGCTATTGCGCCGCCCACGGCATCGATGCCGACCCGGGTACCCTGCGCGCCGAAGCCATCGAATGGCAGGCCACCCGGGGTGGCCGCTCGGGCCG
>JBGTLJ010000166.1:0-3096 GCA_041744175.1 Oceaniglobus sp.
GCTGGCGCAGCGTCCGGATCTGGCCGCGCAACTGCCTGCCGCCACGGGCCTGACCGAGACCACGCTGCAAGAGATCGCCGCTCAGGCCAAGGTACTGGCCGACTGGCAAGCGGCGCAGGGCTATGCCCAGATGCACTTTGAAGTACCGATGCAGGCGGTCGCCCCCGATGGATCAGAGACCAACGCCATCATCGACTGCCTCGCCGAAGGGCCGAACGGCCTGCTGATCGTCGACCACAAATCCGACCCCTGCCCTGATCCCGGGGCGCGTTTTGCCGCATATCGCCCACAGCTGATGGCCTATGCCGATTTGGTTCTTGCCCGCTGGCCCAACAAACCGCTGCACGGCATCGCCATCAACTGGATGAGCGAGGGCACACTGTCCCTGTCGCACGCCACGATCGAGGAATCCGCGTGATGTCTTTTCTTACATGGATCGATTTCGATCATGCCGAACACGCAGGATCATGGATCTACTCGACAGCGAAGACAACCGAGCGTCTCGAGGGCAATGATGGCGAGGCGCGATTTCGGTTCCCCGTGACCGGACGCACGTTTCGAGCCTGAACTGGTGAAAAAGGGCCAGACTCGAACTGACGACATGGATGACAAGATTACCGGCCTGTATGCCGCCGGTCTGTCTTTCCTCAACATCCTCACCCATCTCGAGGATGTCTAAGGCATTCAGGTTTCGCCCGACCTGATCAGCCGGATGACCGATGCGGTGCTTGAAGAGGTCCGGGAATGGCAATCCCGAGAACTGCAGCGGATGTATCCCATCGTGACCTAATCTGCATCTATCGGCAACCACACTGCATCTACATTGCATCTGAAGGAGGCGGTAGTTCCTGAGTAGTTCCTGATACGTTCCGATAATTTAGATGTAATGGCGTCCTGCATGATACCACAGAACGCCATATTTTATTGACCTACCCCATACGGTAATTTGGGCTTTCGCGGGTGATCTGGACGTCGTGCACGTGGCTCTCGCGCAAACCCGCGCCGGTGATCCTGACGAAACGGCAGTCGGCGCGCATGTCCGCGATGGTGGCGCATCCGGTATAGCCCATCGCCGCGCGCAGCCCGCCGACAAGCTGGTGCAGCACCGCCGCGGCCGATCCCTTGTAGGCCACCTGGCCCTCGATCCCCTCGGGGACCAGCTTGTCGCCGGCGGCGTCCTTCTGGAAATAGCGGTCCGCCGATCCACGGGCCATCGCGCCAAGGCTGCCCATGCCGCGATAGGATTTGTACGACCGCCCCTGATACAGGATCACCTCGCCCGGGGATTCGTCGGTGCCCGCGATCATGCCGCCGACCATCGCGCAGGACGCGCCCGCAGCGATCGCCTTGGCGAAATCGCCGGAAAACTTGATCCCGCCGTCGGCGATCACCGGTACGTCCCCCGCCGCCGCCGCGCAATCCATGATCGCCGTCAGTTGCGGCACGCCGACGCCCGCCACCATCCGCGTGGTGCAGATGCTGCCGGGGCCGATCCCGACCTTGACCGCGTCCGCTCCGGACCCGATCAGCGCGCGCGTCGCCTCGCCAGTGGCGACATTGCCCGCAATGATCTGCACCTCGTTGGACAGGGTCTTGGCCCTTTCGACCGCCCGCGCCACCCCTTCGGAATGACCGTGGGCGGTGTCGATCACGATGATGTCGACCCCCGCATCTACCAGCGCCTGAGATCTCTCGAACCCGGCATCGCCCACGGTCGTCGCCGCCGCCACCCTGAGGCGGCCCAGCTGATCCTTGCAAGCCTGCGGATTCAGGACCGCCTGTTCGCTGTCCTTCAGGGTCAACAGCCCCGTCAACCTGCCAGCGCCGTCGGTGACCAGCAACTTTTCGATGCGCCGCGCCTTCATCAGGCTGCGCGCCTCGTCCAGATCGGCGGGTTCGTTCAGGATCGCCAGATCGCGGGTGGTCATCATCACCGACACTGGCGTCGCGTCGTCGCTGGCAAACCGCATGTCGCGGTTGGTCACGATCCCGACGACCCGCCCCGCGCCGTCCACCACCGGAAACCCGGTGACGCGGTAACGCTCCTGCAACGCCTTGGCATCGGCAAGCGTCTGGTCGGGGCGCAGGGTAATCGGGTTATAGACGACACCGCTCTCGAACCGCTTGACGCGGCGCACCTCCTGGCTCTGCTCGTCGATGCTGAGGTTGCGGTGGATCACTCCGATCCCGCCGGCCTGGGCCATGGCGATGGCCATCCGCGCCTCGGTCACGGTGTCCATGGCCGAACTCAGCAGGGGGATGTTCATCGCAATGGACCGGGTGACGCGGGTGCGGGTGTCGGCCGTGCCGGGCAGAACGCTGGACGCGGCGGGAACCAGCAGCACGTCATCGAAGGTAAGCGCCTCGCGAATCTCCATGGAGAACCCTTTCGGTGGAGTTTTCGTTTGACGCGTCCCTTTCGCACGGGCAGCACGGAATGGAAAGACCGAACAGGGGGGCGACATGGCGGATCACGGCTACGACGGCGGGCGGCTGGACCTGCCCTTCGTCGGAATTGCAACGTTCGGCAAGCGGCCCCATGCCGCCGACTGGACGGCGATTGCAGCGGACGTCGCCGTGATGGGCGCGCCCTTCGACAGCGGGACCCAGTATCGCCCCGGCGCGCGGTTCGGCCCGCGCGCGGTGCGCGAGGCCAGCACCCTGTTCTCGTTCGGCCATGCGGGCGCCTACGATCACGAGGACGACGCCACCTACCTTGGCGCCGACGTGCGCATCGTCGATATCGGCGACGCCGACATCGTCCATACCGACACCGCGCAAAGCCATGCCAACATCGCCACGGGCGTGCGCGCCATGCTGGACGCAGGCGCGCTGCCGGTGGTGATCGGCGGCGATCATTCGATCAACATTCCCTGCATCGACGCCTTCGCCGGGCGCGGCGACATCCACATCCTGCAAATCGACGCCCATCTCGATTTCGTCGATGAACGCCACGGGGTGCGCAACGGCCATGGCAACCCCATGCGCCGGGCCGCCGAAAAGGACCATGTCACCGGGTTGACCCAGGTCGGGATCCGCAACGTCAGCTCCACCGCGCGCGAAGGGTATGACGCCGCGCGCGCTATGGGCTGCGAC
>JBGTLJ010000167.1:0-3546 GCA_041744175.1 Oceaniglobus sp.
TTCCGGTCATGCCTGCGCCGCCGACAGGGCATTGACCGCCGCCGCCGCCATGGCCGAACCGCCGCGACGGCCACGCAGGGTCACAAAGGCACAGCCGCGCGGATCGGCGGCCAGTTCCGCCTTGCTTTCGGCGGCGCCGACGAACCCGACGGGAAACCCGAGAATCAGCGCGGGTTTCGGCCAGCCCCGATCCAGCAGGTCCAGCAGGTGGAACAGCGCGGTGGGCGCGTTGCCGATGGCCACGACGGCACCCTCGAGGTGCGGGCGCCAGTCCTCGACGGCGGCGGCTGAACGGGTGTTTTCGATGGTCCTGGCCCGGGCGGGCACATCGGGATTGTTGAGGGTACAGATGACGTCGTTGGCGGCGGGCAGGATCCGCCGGATCACGCCGGACGCGACCATTTCGCAATCGCACAGCACCGGCGCGCCTGAGGCAAGTGCCGTTTTGCCGGCATCGTGGGCGTCGGGGCTGAAGGCCAGCCGATCGGCGATCTCGACCATTCCGCAGGCGTGGATCAGCCGCACAGCCATGGCATCGATGCCCGGCGGAAACCTGTCCAGCCGCGCCTCTGCCCGCACGGTGGCGAAGCTTTGCGCATAGATCGTTTCGGGATCTTTCTCGTAGGTGCGCATCTGGCTTTCGGGCGGTTGGGTGCGGGGGCGGGACCGGAGCCTCCGGCGGGAGTTTTTGGACGAAAAAGAAGCTTGCGGTCAGGATCTTGTCTTGCGGGCGGATTCCGGTCCGTGAGGGTGGTGCGCATGGGGATACGTGGCGTGGTGATGGTGGTGGTGATCGCCGTGTTCGTGACCGTGGTGGTGGTGATCCGCTTCGAGGCGGCAGAGGCCGGTACAGAAGGTATCGCACAGCGCGCAGTCCGCCACGTTGGATCCCGGAGCGCTGGCGCCCTGGCCTTCGACATGGTGGTGGTGACTTTCCTGGACTGCACCGACCTCCGACTCGAATCCGAGGACCTGGGTGCGGTATTTGCACATGGCACAGTTCGGCGGAGGGATCTCTCCGACCTGTTCGGTGACCCGTTCGGCGAAGGTGGCGAGCACCTGGTCATGATCGTTGAGATAGCCCGCCTTGACGAACCGGATGTCCGGATGTTCGGCGGCGACCCGGTCGGTAAAGCCATAGATCCTGTCGATCAGGATGCCGGTGAACAGGAAGTAGGGGAACACGACGATGCGTCTGTAGCCGAGTCTGGCGGCATGGTTCAGGCAGGGCCCAACCAGGGGGAAGGTGACACCGGAATAGCCGACCTCGTGCCAGCCGAACCCTATGCCTTCGTGCAGCATGCGGGCGATCTTGGCGACGTTGCCGTTGGCGTCGGGGTCGGATGCGCCGCGCCCGATCACGACAAGGCAGGTGTCGTGCAGGGGAATTTCACCGTGATCCCTGTTCGCCTGTGCCACCGCCTCTGTGATGCGGGCGCCGGCGGCCGCGATCATCTTGGGGTCTACTCCCAGTTCGCGGCCGTAATGCACTGCGATGCCGTGTTTTGCGGCATAGGTGTTCAGCACCGTGGGAATGTCGTTCTTGGCGTGCATCGCGGCGAACAGCATTCCCGGCACGGCGAGGATCCGGTCGCACCCGGCCTCGCGCAGGCGGTCGAGGCCATCGCGGATCACCGGATTGGCGAATTCGAGATAGCCGTAGTCGATGAGCCAGTCGTCAGGAAGATAGGCGGGCAGCTTGCGCGCCAGAACCGCGAATTCATCCACTGCGGCCTGGCTGCGCGAGCCGTGACCACAGATCATCACGCCGGTTTTCGGAGTCTTCATCGACGGTTGGGTGGTGTCCACGGTCTGTCCTTTCGCATCGCCCGCTGCGCCGAAAGGGTGCCTTGGGACCTGGTCCCGCCGACGATGCGTGCCATCGGCCCCCTGTCTGGGTCGGCCCATGCCCCGCCACCTTTCCGGCCCCGCCGGGGCGTCGTCGATGAACGGTATAGGGGCCGGGACCCGCCGGTGCAATGAACGATCGTAAAGCGCAATCATGGCGGGGCGCTGTGCGCCGGTGCAGTGGCGTTGTGCCGCCAGTGCGGTATCCGTCGGCGATACCTTGCGTTACCAACGAGGCAGCACAGACAGGAGAGACGACATGGGACAGCTTGTGGACGGTGTCTGGGAGGACACGTGGTACGATACGGCATCGACGGGAGGTGCGTTCAAGCGGCAGGATGCCGGTTTTCGCAGCTGGATCACCGCCGATGGACAAGCGGGGCCAAGCGGAGAGGACGGGTTCAGGGCCGAGGCGGACCGCTATCACCTCTATGTCTCGCTGGCCTGCCCCTGGGCCAACCGTACGCTTTTCTTTCGCGCCTTCAAGGGATTGAATGACCTCATAGGCGTTTCGGTCGTGCATCCCGAGATGCTGGGCGATGGCTGGACCTTCGATGCCGACTATCCCGGCGCGACAGGCGATCTGCTGTACGGTCTGCCGTTCGCGCGTGACATCTATCTTAAGGCGCGGCCGGGCATGACGGGGCGGGTGACGGTTCCGATCCTATGGGACAAGGCGCGAGGGACCATCGTCAGCAACGAAAGCGCCGAGATTATCCGCATGTTCAACGATGCCTTCGACGATCTGACCGGGAACAGCGCGGATTTCTGGCCCGAGGATCTGCGCGCGGCCATCGAGCCGGTGAACGAACGGATCTACAACACCGTCAACAACGGGGTTTACAAGGCCGGGTTCGCCACCTCGCAGGATGCCTACGATGCCGCGGTCGGGCCGCTGTTCGACACGCTGGACTGGATCGAGGGGCGGCTGTCCGCCAACCGCTATCTCATGGGCGACCGGATCACCGAGGCGGACTGGCGTCTGTTCTCGACGCTGGTGCGGTTCGATCTGGTCTATCACCTGCATTTCAAATGCAACCGCAACAGGATCGTGGATTACCCCAACCTGTGGGCCTATACCCGCGAGCTGTATCAATGGCCCGGGATCGCGGACACGGTGAGTTTCGACCATATCGTGCGCCACTATCACTATAGCCACGACACGATAAACCCGCACCGGATCATTCCGATCAACCCGGTGATCGACTGGAATGCGCCGCACGGGCGGGGCTGAATCGGGGGTATTCTTCGCGTATTCTTTTGGTAGTCTTTTCGTATGTACACCTGCCGTCCGGGTCGCCCGCAGCTGGCAGCCTAGTGGCGGTGATGGCAGAAGTGCGGCCGGACGGTGGGAACATCGTGGTTGCATGTCGCCTCGCCCACTTCGGGCCAGAGATAGGGAGAGCGGACCCCGCGTGAATCCGTGGCGGCCAGCAGATTGCGGGGGTCCGATTTGATCGTCACGCGGTTTGACTGGTTGCCGCCCAGCAAGGAAAAGCTGACGCCGGAGCCGTTGTGCACATCGCCGCCGGGATTGTCCGGCAGGCCGTGAAAGCTCCACAGGAACGCGACATGGGCGGGCGATGCGCCGCCGACGACGGCGACGCAGCCTTGCCGGGGCGAGGTCAGGGCGCGAAACCGCCACCGGCCCCGGACGATGAACGACCCGGCACCGGCGCTGCCGGTATGGCTGTGGCC
>JBGTLJ010000168.1:0-2392 GCA_041744175.1 Oceaniglobus sp.
TCGCCGCCATGGTGATGGACCTGCTGGAAAGCCGCCTGCGCCCCATTGCGAAACCGGCGCGGGTGCGTCGGGGCCGCTGACCCCCCGGGACGCCCTTTACGCCCCCGCGATCAAACCTTATATGTTTACTCGACTATAGCCACGAGGTTGCCATGACCGCCGATACATCCGCCCCCCTTGAAGGCGCGCCGCTGATCCGGCCGTCCAGCACAGGCCATCCGCTCTACGAGCAGGTGGTGGAGGCCTGTCGCAGCGTCTATGACCCCGAAATCCCCGTGAACATCTACGATCTGGGGCTGGTCTATACCATCGACATCAATCCCGAAAACGAGGTCGAGGTACTGATGAGCCTGACCGCGCCGGGCTGTCCCGTGGCGGGCGAGATGCCCGGATGGGTCGCCGATGCCGTCGAACCCCTTGCCGGGGTCAAGCACGTGAACGTGGAACTGGTCTGGGATCCGCCCTGGGGGATGGAAATGATGAGCGACGAGGCACGCCTTGAACTGGGCTTTATGTGAAATCACCAAAGCGTCACATTTCCGACGTTCTTGGGTCACAGCGTCAGGCGATACGATTGTGATAGAAACCAAAGTACGTTTTCAGCATCGGAGGGGGAGGGCACATCGTCCTTCCCCTTATTTGCCATCGCGCCACCCCTTGAGGCAGGATGTAAAGGCCACTACCTTTCCCACAGTACATGAAAGGACAGCGGATGTTCGGGATTCCAGGTAAGCAGGCCGTCACGATGACCCCCGCGGCGGTGCGCCAGATCGCCCGGCTGATGTCGCGCGACGGCCATCAAGGGTTGCGCATCGGCGTCAAGAAGGGCGGCTGCGCGGGGATGGAATACACCATGGACTACGTGACCGCCGTCAATCCGCTGGACGAGACGGTAGAGACGGACGGCGCGCGGGTGATGATCGCGCCGATGGCGCAGATGTTCCTGTTCGGAACCGAGATCGACTATGAGACCTCGCTGCTGGAATCGGGATTCAAGTTCCGCAACCCAAATGTCGCGGACGCCTGCGGGTGCGGCGAGTCGATCAAGTTCAAGGACGTGAGCGAGATGGCAACCGAGAGCAGCGCCAAGTGAGCGTCACCCGCCCGGTTCCAGGTCGGCGGCACGCGCCTCGCGGATGCTGAACGGCAGCGATCCGAGATAGAGCAGCGAACAGACGGCCAGCGTCGCCCAAGTATAGGTCAGCAGCGCCGCGATGAAGAACACGAAGCCGATCATGAAGTAACGCACCCTCTTGCGCGCGATGGTCGTCGATTTGCCCGAAAACGTCGGAATGCGGCTGATCATCAGCAAGCCGACGATGACGATCCAGGCGCAGATGGCCAGATCGACGAACGCGACGACGGGCGTGTAATCCCAGAGGAATCCCAGATACATGGGCAGCATCGCCAGGACCGCGCCCGCCGGGGCCGGTACGCCGGTAAAGAAATCCTTGGGCGCCTCGGGTTCGCCCGCGCGCGCATCGACGTTGAACCGCGCCAGCCGCACGACGCAGCAGACCGAAAAGATCAGCATGGCGATCCAGGCCTCGTTGCGCATGTCCTGCAATGCCCAGAGATAGACCAGAAGCACCGGCGCCACCCCGAAGTTGACGAAATCGGCCAGCGAATCCAGTTCTGCCCCGATCTGGCTTTCGCTTTTCAGCAGGCGTGCAACCCGGCCGTCCAGCCCGTCGAGAAATCCCGCCAGAAGGATCAGCCGCACGGCGCGTTCGAAATTGCCTTCGATGCCGAATCGGATCGCGGTAAGGCCCGCGCAGATCGCCGCCAGGGTCAGCAGATTGGGCAGCAGCTGGACGATCTGAAGTTCGGATTTGGGGGCGCGGGGGTCGGTCATCGGCTCATTCCCTCTGTCCCGGGCGTGCAGGCTCACTGATGTGCAGGTCGGCCAGCACGGTTTCGCCCGCGATGGTGCCCTGCCCGACGCTGACCAGCGGGGCGACGCCCTCGGGCAGATAGACATCGACCCTGCTGCCAAAGCGGATCAGCCCGAAGCGCTGGCCGGTGCGCAATACCGTGGCAGGTTCGACAAAGCAGACGATGCGGCGTGCAACAAGGCCCGCGATCTGCACCACGGCAATCTGCCGCCCGTCGGCCAGATCGAACGCCAGCGACATGCGTTCGTTGTCGCTGCTGGCCTTGTCCAGCGACGCGTTCAGGAATTTGCCGGGGCGATAGGCGACCTTTGACACGGTTGCGGCGATCGGCGCGCGGTTCACATGGCAGTTGAACACATTCATGAACACGCTGACCCGCGTCAGCGGCACGTCGGCCATGCCGAGTTCGCCCGGCGGCACCGCCGGTTCGATCAGCGACACGATGCCGTCCGCCGGGCTGACGATCAGCCCGTCGCGCTGCGGCACGGTGCGGTCGG
>JBGTLJ010000169.1:0-3592 GCA_041744175.1 Oceaniglobus sp.
CGTGGCGATCGCGCGCGGGGCCGTGTCGGGGTTTTTCGGCGCGAGGGACTTCGCGCTCGACATGCGGTTGCGCGCCGCCCCCACCGGCACCCCCGCAGGCGAGATCCTGCGCATCCACAACAACATCATCGCGTCCATGACCCCCACGGGCGGGATCAAGTTCTGGCTGAACACCGCCGACACCCCGAAACCCGTCACCATCGCCACCGGCCCGTTGCGCCTGCACGACGGGGCCTGGCACGATATCGGGTTGCGCTATGACGCGGCCAGCGGCCAGATGGACATCATCGTGGACGGTGCGCCGCAAGGCAAAGGCCGCGCGACGGGCCCCTTGCGCCCGGCGGAAAGCTGGGGGCTGACCTTCGGAAACCCCCATGGCAAGAAAAGCTTCGACGGCGTGCTGGCCAGTCTCGATCTGCGTGTCAACACGCACAGCATGGCGCGGTGAAGGTCGCCGGTTGAAGCGGCCGTTTTCCAAAAAGAACAGCGAACAGCCCGGAGCTTGAAGTGCAGGATCTTGTTGATCCGGCGAACAGTGAAAGGATTGCCCGACGCCGCGGCCTGATCCTCTGAAACAGCCGTTCGCCGCATGTGATCGGCAAACCGTTCCAGCGAGGCGGCTTGCGATCCGTCACGCGGCATTGCCTGAAGTGCGGCCTGGAGTGGGGTCTTTCCGGCCGCTCGCCACTTGGCAAACGAACGGCCATTCGCGCCTCGGCTAGGGATTTCGGCATTTCCCCGCCACGCCCATGTGACTGGAACCGCCGTGCGTTTTAACCTATCCGAAAACCCGGACCCCTATCAAAGTCGGCAACAGAGGAACTGGAAACCCCGTGGCGGTCACCGAACAAATCTCGCGCCTTGCCGCCGTCGGCAACCCGCTGGACGAACTGGCCCGCCTCAAGGGGCGGCTGGCCTGGCCCGTGGTGCTTTACATTGCCGCGGTGATGCTGCCCGTGGCGTTCTACGCGGGTCCGATCTACATGACCGGCGTGCGGCTCTTGCTGATCGTGATGATCATCCCGCTGACCGCCCGGCTGATCATGGGAAAGTACGGCCGCCTGCTGATCACGGACATGCTGTTTTTGCTGCATTTCGTCTGGATCGTGGTGGCCCTGGCGGTGAACAATCCCGACCAGGTGGTCACCAACGCCGGCTCTACCGGGATCGAATTCATCGGCGGCTATGTCCTGGCGCGAGCCTATATCCGCGACCGCGACGATTTCATGGCCCTGGTGCGCACCCTGGTCATCGTGACGTTCTGCATGTTTCCCTTCATCATCTTCGAGACGCTGACGGGCAACGCGATCATCCTCAACACCCTGGGCAAGCTGCCGGGCATCTACAGCCTGCGCGACATCGACATCGGCATCCGGATGGGGCTCGACCGTACCCAGGGCGTGTTCGTGCATCCGATCCACTGGGGGCTGTTCTGCTCGCTGACGCTGTCGCTGTGCTTTGTCGGGCTGAAAGGCGTCTACGGCAACTTCTGGCGGCTGACGATTTCCACCGTGGTCGGGATCAGCGGCCTGCTGGCGCTGTCCAGCGGCGCGCTGCTGGCGATCCTGCTGCAGCTGGGGCTGTTTTTCTGGGCCTATCTGTTCCGCAACACGGCCCGGCGCTGGATCATCCTGGTGGGGGTGGGGGCGTTCTGCTATGTGGTTGTCGACATCCTGTCGAACAGATCGCCGCTGATGGTGTTTCTCAGCTATGCGACGTTTTCCCCCCATACCGCCTACTGGCGCACGATCATCTTCGACTGGGGCATGATCAACATCTGGGCCAATCCGGTCTTCGGGCTGGGGCTGAACGACTGGGTGCGCCCCAGCTACATGTATTCGGGCAGCATGGACAATTTCTGGCTGGTGATGGGGGTGCGCTATGGCATCCCCGGCTTTGCCACCATCGCCGCGGGCTACCTTCTGGCCCTGTGGAAGATCGGGCGGCGCGACTTCGACGGTGACCGCGTGCTCTGGCACTTCCGGCGCGCCTGGATGTTCTCCTTCATCGGGCTCAGCTTCACCATGAGCACGGTGCACCTGTGGCACACGATCTATTCCTTCGTCTTCTTCATCTTCGGGGCCGGAATGTGGATGCTGACCGTGATGCCAAGGGATGCCGCCGACACCCCCGCCACGGCGAAAAACGGCACCGCCGCGCCCCGGCACCGCGACACCGCGACACCCACCGCGCGCACCCGGGGACCGGACCACGCGCGCGACCATATCAAGGACCACGGCTCTTTCCCGGTCCAAAGCCGCCCGACAGAAACCCCGTCACAAAACAGACCGGCGGGCACCTCGCCCACGACGGCGCGCGACGCAAGTGCCGCCCCGTCCTATACCCGTTTTCCAAAAGACCGGCGGGACGCGCCCTGATCGACCCTGCCGTAAGGATCGGCCCCGTACGGCCCGTTCGTTGAAACACGCCTCCGGTCGCCCGAATTCAGGCGGTGTCCTTCAGCATGCCCAGCTGTCCTGCAACCACATTGCGGAAATGCAGCGCGCGGGCCCGCACCGGGGCGCGCCGCTCTATCAGCATCCGCAGGCTCCAGAACACCGCGCGGCTGAGGTTGAAGACGAACAGGATCGCCCAGGCCGCCGCCGCCGCCCATCGCCCGGAATGTTTGCCCTGCAGGCGGACCATCGCGTCGGTCAGCAGCAGATCGCGCCGGTGGTTCAGCTTTTTCGCCGACACGCTGCCGTAATGCACGATCTCGCCCACCGGCGCGAACACCAGCCGCCAGCCTGCATCGGCGATCCGCCGGCACCAGTCGGTCTCTTCTCCGAAAAAGAAGAAATCCTCGTCCAGCGTGCCCACCTGGTCGATCACCCGCGCGCGCACCATGAGATAGCAACCCGAGATGCAGTCGACATCGCGCTGGCTGTCGCGAATCCAGTCCGTCATCAGGTAACGCCCCAGAACCGGCGGCCAGCGCAGTTTCCACAGCCCCGAGGTCTGGAGCGCCAGATTGGTCAGGCTGGGCCACATGGAACAGGTGCGCTGCATGGTGCGATCGCCGTTCAGCACCCGGCACCCCATGGCGCCGATATCCCGATTGGCATCCAGAAACCGCACCGACGCGGCCAGAACATCCCCGAGCACCACCGTGTCGGAATTCAGCAGCAGGATGTGGCGTCCCGTGGCGATCGCAAAGCCCTGGTTGTTGGCGGCGGCGAACCCGCGGTTGTCGTCGTTGACGATCAGCCGGACCTGGGGGAAATCCCGCGCCACCATCGCCACCGATCCGTCCGACGAGGCATTGTCGATCACGATCACCTCAAGGCACAACCCGCCGGTGTTGCCAAAGGTCGAGGCCAGCACGTCACCCAGCAGATCGACCGTGTTCCAGTTCACGATCACCACCGACAGGTCCAACGGACCATCCGCGCCGGATTTCAGACAGGCAGAAGCGGCATAGGCCGCCGGGGCAGGCCCGCTCATGGCAGGCCCGCTCATGGCAGGATGGCCCGCGAGGCGGCATCATCGCGGACAACGGCGTCACTTGCGCCCAGCACATCGCGGTAAAGCTGCACCAGCCCGGCCGCCTTGTCGTCCCAGCTGCCGAACGCCCGCAGCCGCGCCCGCCCCC
>JBGTLJ010000170.1:0-8224 GCA_041744175.1 Oceaniglobus sp.
TGCGCGCGGGCACGGTCTGGAACAGCGCGCTTCCGCCGCCCGGCACAAGCTGATCCTCTACCCCAAGGTGTCGCGCGAAGGCCCGGCAATCTGCACAATAGCAGATCATGTGGCATCCTGTACGGGGACCGGCGCCGCGCAGAACGCCCCCCGTCACACCGCAGCGGCACGAAAATTCGATATCCTGCATTCCTGCCTCCTGCATCAGTTCGCCCGGTCGCGACTCACCGGAGAGATCGATGTGCGCGCGGCCAGTCATAGCCGGTTCCGCGCCGGTGGGGCGCATCTCATGGGAGGCAACCGTGGCGGGAGCCAGACCGCAGCCGTTGGGACGATAGAAGCTACCATGACGTGGGCGCGGGATACCGGGCGGGGTGCCGAAACGCACGTCGCAGGAGTGACACGGCGCCGGATGAAGCGGGTTTGAGGTTGCGTGCCGGGAGTTTTGCGTGCCCTGGCGCGGCCGACGGCACCGCCGCGATCCTTGCCGGATCCCGCGGGACGGGCGCATCGCCCGGTCGTCGCAGCGGGGGTGTCCGGAACGATGAAACATGCCGGTCCGGCGGCCAGTCCGTGCCTTGCGTGGGGGTGGGACGGCGGGATCGCCCTACATGCCTGCGAGACAGTCGAGCGCCGGACCCGGCACCGCTGCAGCCCTGAACGGTCACATCAATGAATGTCAAATCCACAGCGAATGCCCCAGTCCGGCCGCAATACGGACGCAGCGCCGTGTCATGTCGGTGCGGAAGCGAGGAACCGCGGCACGTCGGACGGATGTGGACGGCGGGGCCGATATTTGACCGAGGAGCTTACAAGAGATGCCGGCACCCAGGACCAGGACCCCGCGCCGCACCGGGACAGCCACCGGCTTCGTGCGCGACGAGGATGGCTCGATGGTGCTGTTCGGCCTGTATCTGTTCATGGCGATCCTGCTGATCGGAGGCATATCCGTCGACGTGATGCGCAGCGAATTTTCCCGGCTGCGGCTGCAGAACACGGTGGACACCGCGATCCTCGCCGCCGCCGACCTCGATCAGCGGCTCGATCCCGTCGCCGTCGTGAAGGACCATTTCGAAAAGGCCGGCCTTGGCGAGTATCTGGGCGATATCGAGGTCGTGTCGAGCATCAATTCGCGCACTGTGACGGCCAGTTCGTCGGTCGACGTGAACACGATGTTCATCAACGCGCTGGGCGTGCCGTCGCTGCGCGCGGCGGCGTCGGGCACGGCCCGTGAAGACATCAGCGACATCGAGATCTCTCTTGTGCTCGACGTGTCGGGATCCATGGGCAACGGCACCCGGCTGAGCGAGATGAAGAGCGCCGCCACCAGCTTTGTGAACACCGTGCTGTCGGACGACCGCCCGGGCGGCGTCGCGGGAGAGGTGTCGATTTCCATCGTGCCCTATTCGACACAGGTCAACGTCGGACAGGCCGTCGCCAACGCGTTGCCGCTGGCGTTCCGCCAGGACCTGTCGCACTGCGTGGATTTCGAAGGCGACGATTTCTCGACCACCGCCCTGCCTGCAACGATCCGCAATCAGACCGGCCATTTCGACCCCTGGAGCCGTACCAGCCCCCCGAGGCAGCCGGTCTGCCGCAACGAGGCGTCGTTCAGGGCGCGCGCAATCTCGGAAGACCGCGACGCGCTTCTGGCGCAGATCAGCGCGCTGTCTCCGGACGGCAACACATCGACCGATCTCGGCCTGAAATGGGGCATCGCGATGCTGGACCCGTCGTTCCGGCCGGTCACCGCCGCTCTGGTCAATACCGGCGAGGTGGCCGCCACATTCGCCGACCGGCCCTATGACTATGGCCGCACCAACAGCATGAAGGTGCTGGTGGTGATGACAGATGGCGAGAACACCGATCAGTACCGGCTGCGCGACGGGTACAATTCGGGCATGTCCGATGTCTGGGGTCGCAAGTACAGCGACGGCAGCTGGCGGTTCAGCGTCGATCGCCCGGAAATAAGCGACAAGGATGGCGACGGCACATCGGCTGAACGCTGGTACCTGCCACGCACCAACACATGGAGCAATACCCGCGATGGCGGCAATGCCGCCAGTCTGCAACTGAGCTACCCGCAACTCTGGGCTGCGGCGTCCATGGGCTACAACGCCTATTACATGTGGTATCGCCAGTACAACGATTCCAACCTCTACTGGGACTGGTTCCGCAAGGGATATACCACCGTGTCGCCCGGCACCAAGGACGACCGGATGGCACAGATCTGCGCCACCGCCAAGGACCGGGGCATCCTGGTGTTTTCCGTCGCCTTCGAGATCGATGCCGCCGACGCGGTGCTGATGAAACAGTGCGCCTCGTCCGACAACCACTATTTTGAGGTCGACGGCGCTGATATCGTCTATGCCTTCACCGCAATCGCATCGACGATCAACCAGCTGCGGCTGACCCAGTGACCGGGTGGCTCAAAACCTTTCTGCGGGCCGACACCGGGGCCGCCACGATCGAGTTCGCGCTGATGTTCCCGGTCGTCGTCGGGCTGTTCATGTGTTCGGCGGAGATGGGCGTGATCCAGCTGCGCCAGGCGATGATGGAACGCGCCATGGACATTGTGGTGCGCGACCTTCGGCTCGGGCGGGCCGCATACCGCGATCCGGACGTCCTGAAGGCTGCGGTCTGTGCCGAATCCCTGCTGCTGAGCGATTGCGAAACCAACATGAAGCTTGAGATGGAGCCTGTTTCGACGCGGAATTTCACCGTCTGGGACACCAGCGCAGGGTGCATCGACCGCAGCCAGCCGATAAACCCGGTGCAGCGGTTCAACGCCGGGACGAACAACGAGATCGTGCTGATCCGGTTCTGCTATCTGCACGATCCGATCTTTCCGGCCGTCGGGCTTGGCAAGGTCCTGCCGCCAGTGGCGAACGGCGGATACAAGATGATGGCATCGACATTCTTCGTGAACGAACCGACATGACCGGGTTTCCAAAGCTGAAACGACGGCTGGCCGCCGCCGCGTCGCGCCCCGCCGCGCACCTGCGCGGCTTTGCCCGGGACACATCGGGGAGTTCGGTGATCGAGACGGTCCTGATCCTGCCGGTGCTGATGTGGGCGATGCTGGCCACCTTTACCTATGTCGATGCCTACCGGATGCAGACCATGAACCTGCGCGCCACATACACGCTCAGCGATCTGCTGAGCCGCCAGTCGAACCCGGTCGACGCGGCCTTCATGGGCGGGATGGCACAGTACCACGAGTTTCTCACCAACTTCGCCCATGACACCATTCTGCGGGTCACGGTCGTGCGCTACGACCTGGCGAACGACAGCCACATCCTCGTCTGGTCGCATTCATCGGATCCGTCAGTCCCCGCGATCGGACAGGGTGATCTGCCGCTGATGTCGAAGGCGCTGCCGGTGCTGGCCGATGCCGACACCGCGATCATCGTCGAAACATGGATGGAGTATGCCCCGCCCTTCGACATCGGCCTGCCTGGCAGCAGTTTCTCGAACCGCATCGTCACCTCGCCGCGCTTCGTGCCGCAGCTGTTGTGGTCGAACGTGGCAATCAGCTAGCGGTCGGGCGAACGGGCCGCGATGCGGGCCGCCAGCAGTTCGGCCATGAACTTGGCCTCGCCCGCGTTGGTAACGCCGCCGATCCCGATCCGGCGCGACAGTCGCCACCAAAGGCCCGGCGCCCAGCCGCGGGCATGGGACGTGGACAGCCTGACGACAAAGCCGTTGGACGGCTTGAAGGCGAAGGTGCCCCGATCAATGCCGGTGATCTGGTCGATGTCCGCAAGGTGGGTGCCCGCGGTGTCGCGCAGCACGTCCTGCGTCATCTCGATCCGGTGGGCCGTCGCGTGCCACAGCCGCCACGCGCCCCAAAGCGCGAATGCGCCGAACCCCGTCAGTAAAATGCGCCAGCCAAAGGATGGCGCCGTGATCAAGGCCATCCATAGCAGGAGCAATCCCAGCGCAGCCATCACACCGACGCCAAAGAGCCGCCGGATCGGCGATGGGGTGACGACGGCGATGATGTCTGACATTTCAGGTTCCTGCTTTTGGACGCCCTACGCCATCGCATGGCGATGTTCGAGCCGTTTTCGCGGCGGCGGGGTTCATGGTGCCGTCTGCCCGTGCGGCGGGGCGCCTTCGGAATGGTGTGGCCCGGATTGGCGCCGCGATGCCGCCGCAGACCGATACGGCACACCGGGTGCACAGCCAAACGGCGGCGTCGCTCAGGCGCCGCGCAGCCCGACGATCTCATAGGTCCGCTTGAGGATCGGCACGGTCATTTCGCGTGCCCGCTCTGCGCCGCGTGCCAGGATCGTGTCGATTTCGGCGGGATCGCGCATCAGACGCGCCATTTCGCCGGAGATCGGCGACAGCTTTTCCACTGCCAGATCCGCCAGCATCGGCTTGAAGGTGCCGAACTGGTGCCCGCCGACCTGCGACATCGCGGTTTCGGCGGTGATGTCCGACAGCGCGGCGAAGATGTTCACCAGATTGCGCGCTTCGGGGCGGTCCGCCAGCCCGTCCAGCGTGTCGGGAAGCGGTTCGGGATCGGTCTTTGCGCGGCGTATCTTTCTGGCGATCGTGTCCGCATCGTCGGTCATGTTGATGCGGGACGCATCGGAGGGGTCCGATTTGCTCATCTTTTTGGTACCGTCCCGCAAGCTCATCACCCGGGTTGCCGCGCCCTCGATCACCGGTTCGGCCATCGGAAAGAAATCGACGCCGTAATCGGCATTGAACTTTGCCGCGATGTCGCGGGTCAGCTCGATATGCTGCTTCTGGTCCTCGCCCACCGGCACGTGGGTGGCGTGATAGACGAGGATGTCGGCGGCCATCAGGGCGGGATAGGCGAACAGGCCCAGCGACGCGTTCTGCACGTTCTTGCCGGCCTTGTCCTTCCACTGGGTCATCCGCTGCATCCAGCCCATGCGAACGACCGTGTTGAAGATCCAGGCAAGCTGGGCATGTTCGGGCACCGCCGACTGAGCGATCAGGACGCTTCGTTCGGGATCGATCCCCGACGCGATGAACCCGGCGCAAAGCTCGCGCGTTGTGCGGCGCAGGGTCGCGGGATCTTGCCAGACAGTAATGGCGTGCAAATCCACCATGCAATATATCGTTTCCATCGCGGCGCCGTTCAGACCCTGATCCTGCATGTCCACGAACCGCTTGATCGCGCCGAGGTAATTGCCGAGATGCAGGTCGCCCGACGGCTGGATGCCCGAAAAGACGCGCGGCGTGAATTTGACCTCGGCCATGGTGTTTACTCCGCTGGATAATCCGGTTCCGCTCGCTTACCCATGGGGCCAATCGCCGTCAAGGAAGCCCCCCATGCGCAATGACCACAGCGTTGCCCCGATCAATCCCCTGCCCCCCGTGGTGGTCGCGCTGGCCGTGGTGCTGGTGGGCATCGAACTGGTGTTCCAGGCCGGAGCCCGGGGCTTTGGCGGGGCGGCGGCGGTGGGCTGGCGGATCGAGGCGTTCAACGCCTATGCCTTCATTCCCGATCTGTTCGACCGTATGGTTTCGACCGGCGCGTGGGGCCTGCGGGATCTGGCTCGGATGGTCACGTACCTGTTCCTGCACAACGGGTTCGCCCATCTGGCCTTTGTCGTTGTGTTCCTGCTGGCGATGGGAAAATACGTCGGCGAACTGTTCCATCCCGCGGCGCTGCTGGCAGTGTTCTTCGGGTCCGGCATTGCGGGGGCGGCGCTCTACGGGCTGGTGCTGAACGACCGGGTGGCGCTGATCGGCGGCTATCCCGCCGTCTACGGTCTGATCGGCGCCTATACGTTCGTCCTGTGGACCGGCCTTGGCGCCATGCGCCAGAACCGCGCCAAGGCGTTCACCCTTATCGGTTTCCTGATGGCGTTCCAGCTGTTGTTCGGGCTGCTGTTCGGCGGCGGCAATTTCTGGGTCGCGGAACTGGGCGGGTTCTGCACCGGGTTCGTGGTGTCGTTCCTTGTCAGCCCGGGCGGCTGGGGCCGGGCCATGGGCAAACTGCGTCAGCGATAGGAGGATTTCGCGATGCGACAGACCTGGCGGTGGTTCGGGCCCCATGACACGGTCAGCACCGCCGACATGTGCCAGGCAGGGGTGCAGGGGGTGGTGTCGGCGCTGCACCAGTATCCGCCGGGCGCAGTATGGCCGAAGGCCGCGATCGCCGAACGCCAGAAGCTGATCGCGACGCTGCCGGGCGGCGCGCCTTCGGGCGGGGGCGCATCGGGACTGGCCTGGGAGGTGGTGGAAAGCCTGCCGGTGAGCGAGACGATCAAGACCGGGGCCGCCGGATACGACGACCACATCGCCGCCTACCGCACGTCGCTGTCGCATCTGGCGGCAGCGGGGATCGAAGTGGTGTGCTACAACTTCATGCCGGTGCTGGACTGGACCCGCACGGTCCTGCGCTGGCGCCTTCCCCATGGCGGCACCGCGATGCTGTTCGATCTGGTGGATTTCGCGGCCTTCGATCTGTTCGTTCTGTGCCGCCCCGCAGCGACGGAGGATTATCCGGAGCCTTGCGTGGCGGCGGCGCAGGAGCGTTTTGCCGGGATGTCCGATGGCGCGCGGCGGGCCTTGCAGGACAACATCGTCGCCGGATTGCCGGGGGCCAATGACAGCTGGACGCTGGATGACATCCGCGGCCATCTGGACCGCTACGCCGGGGTGGACGCCGCGACGCTGCGTGCCAATCTGGTGGATTTCCTTGCCGCCGTCGTGCCGGATGCCGAACGGCTGGGCCTGCGGCTCTGCTGTCACCCGGACGACCCGCCGTTTCCCCTGCTGGGGCTGCCGCGGGTGATGTCGTCGCTTGCCGATTTCCGCGCCGTGCTGGACGCGGTGGACAGTCCCGCCAACGGCGCGACGCTGTGCACCGGATCGCTTGGGGTCAACCCCGGTTTCGATCCGGTGGCGTTCATCGACGCACTGGGCCCGAAAATCCATTTTGCCCATCTGCGCAACACCACCCGGATGGCCCCGGCCCATGGCGCGCGCACCAGTTTTCACGAGGCGGCGCATCTGGAGGGTGACACCGACATGGTGGCGACCCTGCGCGCGCTGCTGGGTGAAGAGGACCGCCGTCGCGCCGAAGGACGGGCGGACTGGCAGATCCCCATGCGCCCGGATCACGGTCAGGATCTGCTGGGCGATCTGCAGACGGCGGGAATGCCAGGGTATCCGCTGATCGGGCGGATGCGGGGTCTGGCCGAACTGCGCGGCGTCATCGCGGGGCTGGGCGGCGCGGTCTGAGTTCGACCCGAGGGAGGCGCGCGGGGCGCGCCACACGATCTTTTGCGGGCGCTTGCCGCAAACGGATGCGGTTCGACCCCGGGGTCGGCCCGAGGTTGCGGCGACGAATGCCTCCGGCGGGAGTATTTGGACGAAAGGGAAGCCGGGGGCGGCGGGACGGCATCCGCGCTGGACCATGGTGGAGGGCGATGGTCTAATCATCCGCAAAGCAGGAGGACGCCATGGCGACGGGAACCAACATCCGCACCTATTTCGAGGGCCGCTGGCACGAGGGCGACGTGGCGGTGATGAAGGCCGCCGATCACGGCGCGTGGCTTGGCAGCGGCGTCTTTGACGGCGCGCGGCATTTCGACGGCGTGGCGCCCGACCTTGAGGCGCATTGCGCGCGGGTCAACCGGTCGGCGGAGGCGCTGATGGTGGTGCCGACGGTATCGGTCCCGGACATGGTGGAGATCGTGCGCGAGGGGCTGGCGATGTATCCGGCGGGGGCCGCCGTCTATATCCGCCCGATGTATTGGGCGACCCAGGGCGGGTACGCCGCCATCGTGCCGGGCCGCGAGGGCACCGGGTTCTGCATCTGCCTTGAAGAGATCGCCATGGCGCCGCAGACCGCCGCGACCACGCTGTGCCGCACGCAGTTCCGCCGCCCGGTGCTGGAAAGCGCGGTGGTCAATGCCAAGGCTGGCTGTCTATACCCCAACAACGCGCGCATGCTGGCCGAGGCACAGCGGCGGGGGTTTGGCAATGCGCTGGTGGCCGATGCCATGGGCAACGTCGCCGAAACGGCCACCGCGAACGTGTTCATGGCCCGCGACGGCGTGGTGTCCACGCCGGTGCCCAACGGCACCTTCCTGGCCGGGATCACCCGCGCGCGCCACATCGCCAACCTGCGCGCCGACGGCTTGGACGTGCGCGAGGCGGTGCTGACGTTCGACGATTTCACCGCCGCGGACGAGGTGTTCATCACCGGCAACATGTCCAAGATCACCCC
>JBGTLJ010000171.1:0-7617 GCA_041744175.1 Oceaniglobus sp.
GCGAAAGGTCAAGCCGTTTTGCCCTTCACTTCGAGTTCCGCACAGCCACGTCGCGCGGGGAATGACCTGGCAGTCCGGGGGGCCGCGTCAGGACAGGCGACGGATCACCGGCGCGGCGCAGGATCCAGAGTGTAAGATCCCGTGCCGACATCGGGCGGGCGACGGCATATCCCTGGACATGCCCGCATCCCAGCTGTGCCACGGTACTGTATTCACCCGGAGTTTCGACCCCTTCGGCCAGAACGTCGACGCCAAGCTGCGCGGCCATCGTCAGGATGGCGGAGATCATGGCATGCTGTTCAAGATCGGTGTCTACGGACGTCACCAGCGATCGGTCAATCTTGATCCGGTTGACGGAAAAGCGCCGGATCCCGTTGATCGAGGCGCTGCCGGTGCCGAAATCATCCAGATCAATCAGGCATCCCATCCGGCCCAACGCCATCAGATTGCGGGACGCCATGTCGTCCGGGTCAGCCCGAGCGACGACGGTCTCCAGCACCTCGATGCCAAGCCGTCGTGCGGGCAGCCCGGCCTTGCTTAGTGCGGCCCTCACGCGATCAGCAAATGTCGGGTCCGCCAGGTCTTCGGTGCCGACATTCACCGAAACGCGCGGTATCTCAAGCCCGGTCCGATCCCAATCGCGCAACTGGGCCAGCGTGGCCGCAATCATCGTTTCCGTCAGATGCGAAGCCTGACCCTGATCGCGGACCGCGTTCAGAAACTGTCCCGGTGCCAGAAGTCCCCGTTCCGAATGCTGCCACCGTACCAGGGCCTCCAGCCCGGTCAGGGCACCGGTATCCGCACAGATCTGCGGCTGGAACCAC
Source organism: Oceaniglobus sp. (assembly GCA_041744175.1). Taxonomy (GTDB): domain Bacteria; phylum Pseudomonadota; class Alphaproteobacteria; order Rhodobacterales; family Rhodobacteraceae; genus Oceaniglobus. Next base: position 825 of record JBGTLJ010000171.1, read on the forward strand.
GGCAGGATCTCGCCTTGCGCCAGGCCATCGGCGACATCAAGGTCGCGGGTTGGCCCGATCGGCGCCTTGGGTCGCTGGACCATCGTCTGATCGAAGGCCCGCACCGTGCGCGGTCCTTCCTGTTGGGCATAGTCCAGTGCGATTTCCGCGGCATCCAAGAGACCGAGAGAATGTTGGCCGAGGGGCAGTCGCGGCGTGATGGCGAACCCGGCGCAACAGGTCAGGTGCAGCCTTTGGTTGGCGGCCGTGAGGGGGCGGGCACAGGCGGCATGCAGCCGCATGGTTGTCTGGACCGCTGTTTCCAGGTCAATCCGCGGGTTCGGTGGCATGAACACGGCGAACCGGCCCGGCGCGAGGATGGCGAGCGTATCGTTGTGGCGGATTTCTGCGTAAAGACGTTCGGTCAGCTTTTCCAGCGCAGCAGACATGAAAACCTGACCGTGGCGCGCGAAATGTTCGTCGCAGTCGTCCAGTTCGATGACAAGGCACATGGCCTGCACATGGGGCAGGGCGCCCGCCATCGCATGCTGGTTCAGGCGGGCGGCAATGCGCAGCTTGATCTCGTCGCGGCTGGACGGTCTTTCGTGGCCGAGTGACACCAGTCCGCGCACGTCGATGCCCGAAGAGCGCGCGGCCGCCCCGACGAGAAAGGCCGTCGTCAGTGCAAAGGTGGCAAGCGGCCCCTGACCGGTGGCGATCACAACGGACAGTGCCCCCATTGCCAGGAGCGCGAGTGTCATGCGCTGCCGCGTCCATCCGTGGCGCCGACCTTTGATCGCGAGGGTTCTCAGCAGGGATGCCATGCGCGGTTTCTCCAGTATGGTCACGTTTTGTTCCAGACTGGACGAGGGTTAGAACGTCGAGGTTAACAAAGCCCGACAAGCCACGGCGAATTTTATGATTTCTTGACCGTGCTCTGGTCTGCGCCGCGCATCAGGTCGGCAAAATCGAACAGCCCGCGATCCAGAAGATGGCTGGCACGGACATTCGTCAGGGCCCGGAACATGATCTGCCGCCGACCCGGGCTGCGGGTTTCCCAATCGTCAAGCAGCGCCTTGACCTGCTGGCGTTGCAGACCGTCCTGAGACCCGCAGAGATCGCAGGGAATGATCGGATAGCCCATCGCACGGGCGAAGCGTTCGCAATCGGCTTCGGCCACATGGGCGAGGGGGCGACAGACGAACAGGTCGCCGTCGTCGTTCAGAAGCTTCGGGGGCATCGTGGACAGCCGGCCGCCGTGGAACAGATTCATGAAGAACGTCTCGAGCATGTCGTCGCGATGATGGCCCAGCACCACTGCGCTGCATCCTTCCTCTCGGGCAATGCGATAGAGGTTGCCGCGGCGCAAGCGCGAGCAGAGCGCGCACATGGTGCGCCCGGCCGACACCTTGTCCATCACGATGGAATAGGTGTCGCGGTATTCGATCCTGTGCGCGACGCCCATCCGGTCGAGGAACTCGGGCAGCACGCCTGCCGGAAAGCCGGGCTGTCCCTGATCGAGGTTGCAGGCCAGAATGTCCACCGGCAGCAGCCCGCGCCATTGCAATTCGATCAGGATCGCAAGCAGGGTATAGCTGTCCTTGCCGCCCGACAGACAGACCAGCCAACGCGCGCCGTTTTCGGCCATCGCATAGGCCTCTATCGCCTCGCGGACATCGCGCACCAGCCGTTTGCGCAGCTTTCGGAATTCCGTCGTGCGGGGCGCGCCGTGAAACAGGGGATGAATGTCTTCGGATCGGTCCAGCATGGCATCCGCTTAAACACTGTGGCGGGGCCGGGCAAGGGCGGCTGTCAGTCGGGTACGTTGTCGATGCCGCTTGGGCCCCATGGGTTGCAGCGCGCGATGCGCCGCAGGGCCATCCATCCGCCCCGCATGCCTCCGTGCCGTTCCAGCGATTCCAGGGCATAGGCGGAACAGGTCGGCTGGAACCGGCAGTTGTGTCCAACCCAGGGGCTGAAGACTGCCCGGTAGCCATGGACGGGCAGGGCGATCAGCCGGGCCAGCGGGGTCAACGTTTTGTCGGGGCGTGCAGGTGGGCGAGCGCGGCGATCAGGTCCTCTGTCAGACAGGCGAAGGAAACATCCGCAGTGCGGTCACGACGCCCGATAAGCACGTAATCCCAACCGTCGCGGCCATGTGATGGCAGCACGGCGCGCGCGATCTCCCTCAGACGCCGTTTGGCGCGGTTGCGGGCGACGGCATTTCCGACCTTCCTGGAACAGGTAAACCCGACGCGGATCCCCTTGCTCTCGTCCTCGGCCCGCCTGCGGGCCTGAAGAACGAAGCCCGGCGTCGGCCTGTAGGCCGCGCGCGCGGCACGCAGGAAGTCCGCGCGCCTTTTCAGAACCTCAGGCAGTGAAATCGTCGCCCTGTCCGAAGGCACGGGGTTTGCCAGCGGAGGAGCGGTCATTGCCCGGACCGCTGCGCCTATGCGCTCAGGCTCTTGCGGCCCTGGGCGCGACGGGCGTTGATGATCTTGCGTCCGGCCTTGGTGGCCATGCGCGCGCGAAACCCGTGGCGCCGCTTGCGCACCAGATTGCTGGGCTGAAATGTGCGTTTGCTCATCGTCGTCTCCGTCTTGGCGGCCCATGCCCGTTCGGGTCCGCAGGCCGCGCCGTGTGCGAAACCCGGTCAATAAGTCCCGCATGGGGCCAAGTCAACGGGGGCCGGGCGGATTTCCGTCCTGCACCGGCATGTTGCCGAATGCAACACGGCGAAGCGCGATTGTTACAGAGTCATCGGATCCCGCCGCCAATTGCAGGACTCTCATCAACCGGTCGTGATGCCCCTAGGTCGTCCAGCCTTGTTGGCGCATGTAGGGTGCAACACGCCCCGGAGGATACATGGGATGAGCGATACGACCAAGGACGGCACCGGGCGCGAAAGATCGGCTTTGACGCGGAAACTGCCGCTGATTGCCATAGCGATCGTCGCGGCGATCGGCGCCTTCACCCTAAGCGACTATTTGAGCTTCGAGACCCTGGCGCAAAACCGCGAGACGCTGATCGCATTCCGGGATGCCAATTATGTTGCCACGGTTGCGGCGTTCATCGCGGCCTATGTCGTCATCGTCGCGTTTTCGTTGCCCGGCGCCACCATCGCGACGCTGACTGGCGGTTTTCTGTTCGCGACCTTCCCGGGCACGTCGTTCAACGTCGTCGGCGCAACGCTGGGTGCCATCGCAATCTTTCTGGCGGCGCGCTGGGGGCTTGGCGAACGTCTTGCCGACAGGATGGACACCGGGTCGGGGGTGGCGAAGCGGATCAAGGACGGGATCGACGAGAATCAGTGGTCGATGCTGTTCCTCATACGGCTGATCCCTGCGGTACCGTTTTTCGTGGCCAATCTTGTGCCTGCTCTGGTGGGCGTTCCGCTGTTCCGCTTTGCCGTATCGACCTTCCTCGGGATCATTCCCGGGGCCGTGGTCTATACCTCCGTGGGGGCCGGTCTGGGCGAGGTGTTCGCGCGGGGCGAGACACCGGACCTTGGCATCATCTTCGAGCCGCGGATCCTGCTGCCGATCCTGGGTCTGTGCGCGCTGGCCGCCCTGCCCATCGTGCTGAAGGCCGTGCGCGGCAGGAAGGGGGTCTAGGATGAAACGGATCGCAACGGATATCTGCGTGATCGGGGCCGGGTCCGGCGGATTGTCGGTGGCGGCGGGTGCCGTGCAGATGGGGGCAAGGGTCGTCCTGATCGAGGGGCACAAGATGGGCGGCGATTGCCTGAACTACGGCTGCGTGCCATCCAAGGCCCTGATCGCGGCGGCCAGGCACGCCCATGCCATGGGCGCGGGCGCAGCCTTTGGCGTCGCGGCGGTGGATGCGGATGTGGATTTCGCCAAAGCCAAGGATCATGTCGGAACGGTCATCGAAACCATCGCCCCCGTGGACAGTCAGGAGCGGTTCGAGGCGCTGGGGTGCACCGTGATCCGCGAATTTGCACGTTTCATCTCGCCGGGCGAGGTGCAGGCGGGGGACACGGTCATCGCCGCGCGCCGCTTCGTGATCGCCACCGGATCCGGGCCGTTCGTGCCACCGATACCGGGGATCGACGATACCCCCTACTATACCAACGAGACGATCTTCGATCTGCGCGAACGCCCCGGGCACCTGATCGTCATCGGCGGCGGCCCCATCGGGATGGAGATGGCCCAGGCCCACCGGCGGCTGGGCTGCAGTGTCACCGTGATCGAGGGCGACCGCGCCATGGGCAAGGATGACCCGGAAATGGCGGCCGTCGTGCTGGACAATCTGCGCGCCGAAGGAATCAAGATCGTTGAGGGCGCAGAGGCGTCCCGGGTCAGTGGCGCGGCGGGTGCGATCTCTGTAGAAACTCCCGTGGGAAGCTTTCATGGCACCCATCTGCTGATCGCGGTCGGGCGCAAGGTGAACCTCGACAATCTGAATCTGTCTGCCGCGAATGTCGCCCATGACCGGGCGGTCGAGGTGGACGACACCCTGCGTTCCACCACCAACAGACGAGTCTATGCCGTGGGCGATTGCGCGGGGGGGCTGCAATTCACCCATGTGGCGGGGTATCATGCGGGGGTAATCGTGCGGTCCTGCGTGTTGGGAATGTGGTGGTCCAGGGCGACGACGCGCCACATCCCGTTGGCGACCTATACGGACCCGGAACTGGCGCAGGTCGGCCTGACAGAGGCGCAGGCGAAAAAACGCCATGGCATCGACACGGAGGTTGTGCGGTTCCCCTATGCGGAAAACGACCGGGCGATTGCCGAGCGCAAGACCCGTGGGCTGATCAAGGTGATGGTGGTCAAGGGCAGGCCGGTCGGTGCGTCGATTGCGGGCGCCCATGCCGGAGAGCTGATCGGGATGTGGGCCATGGCCATCGCCAACAAAACGAGGATGAAAGCCATCGCCAACACGGTCCTGCCCTATCCGACGCTTGCCGAAATCAACAAGCGCGCGGCGGGCGCCTATTTCTCGCCGCGGCTGTTTCAGAACGACAAGGTGAAGACAATCGTGAGGCTGGTGCAGAAATACCTCCCATGATCGTTTACCCATCGGGCGGTCTGCCAACGTCCCCTGTACCGACGCCTCGTGCAGCAGCCGTATAGGCCGGTGTCCTGCGCGAACTTTTCAACGCGCCCGCCCGGAACGTAAAGCAGGTCGTGCAACGGTGATCCGCAGGATCGCTTTGCCCGAACCTGTGGGGCGCACAAGATCCTTGATCAAGTGCACGGGCAAGCTGCCTTCCGCCATACCGGCACCAAGCTTCGTGGCGGCGCGATATCTGGAAAAGATCGGCATTGTACTCGCGCTCGTTCGATTGATCGGGCCGCCATCGCCTCCTGATTTACGGTGCGGCGATCGATCGGCCCGGACCGCAAGACCCGGCAACGGGGTTTTCGTCCGGCTGAACACGTGCCGCCCCGATCCATCCCGCGCCTGCGCCCAAGTCACGTCCGGGCCCATGGCCGTCGCGCCACGGCAACCTCGGGGGATGCTGCATCACCACCGCAACCACCTATGCTGCGAAGGGCTGTTTTCACATACTTAACTTTGCTAACAAGCGTGCGGAGCCATCCGGAGGCGCACTGCACCGGGTCTGGTCCGCACAAGGGGCGCGCTGTGCTGAATTCCCTTTCGGGGCGATTTCTGGTCCTGACCACAGTCTTTGTCATGCTGGCAGAGGTGCTGATCTTCGTGCCGTCGGTGGCCCGTTTCCGTGAGGACTATCTGCTCTCCCGCCTTGAACGCGCGCAGATTGCCAGTCTGGCTCTGCTGGCCAACGACATGATCGACGAGACGCTCGAGGCCGAGCTGCTGGAAAACGCCGAGGTGCTGAACGTCGTGCTGCTGCGCGACTCGGTCCGGCAGCTCATGTTGTCCTCTCCGATGCCGTCACCCATCGATGCGACCTACGATTTGCGCAATCCTCCGAAATGGCAGTCCATCGCCGATGCGATGATCGAGGTTTTTTCGGCCCGCGACAGGGTGATCCGGATCATCGGCGATCCGGTGCGCGGTGCGGGCCTGCAGATCGAGGTGACGATGCCCACCGCCCCGCTGCGGGCCGCGATGCTGGATTACGGTCTGCGGGTGCTGGCGCTTTCAGCGGTGATTTCGGTGATCACCGCGTTCTTGCTGTTCCTCGCGGTGCGCCGGTTCCTCGTCAAGCCGATCGAGGGCGTCGTCGCAGCGATGAGCAGCTATGCCAGTGCCCCGGAGGATGCCCGCCGGATCATCGAGCCGTCGGCCGGGGTGCGCGAACTGCGCGACGCCGAAGAGGCGTTGCAGAGCATGCAGACACAGCTTACGGGCGCGCTGCGCCAGAAGGATCGTCTTGCGCAACTGGGCAGCGCGGTGGCCAAGGTCAACCATGATCTGCGCAATATCCTGACCACTGCGCAGTTGTTTACCGACAGGCTGGGATCCAGCGCCGATCCCACAGTGCGCAGGATGGCGCCGAAACTGGTCAATTCCATCACCCGGGCGGTCAACCTTTGCGAAAGCACGCTTGCGTTCGGCAGGGCGTCCGAACCTCCTCCGGCCCTGAACCGGGTCAAGCTCGCGCCCATTGTCAACGATGTGGTGGATGGCGAACGTCTCGCGTGCGGCGACTACGACATCAGTTTTGCCGAAGACGTGCCTGCGGGACTGGCGGTGCGCGCCGATGGCGAGCAACTCTACCGCATTCTGGGCAATCTGATCCGCAACGCGCGTCAGGCAATCGTCGCCACCGGCAAACCCGGGGAAATCTCTGTTCAGGCAACCGAGACCGATGCGCACTGGCGGATCGTGGTGCGCGACACCGGACCGGGGTTGCCGC
>JBGTLJ010000172.1:0-4325 GCA_041744175.1 Oceaniglobus sp.
CGGTCAGGCGGCTTTCTTGGGGGGTTTCGCGCGGCTGGACACCGCCCGGGCGCGGCCCTGTTCCTTGGCGGCATAAAGCGCCTCGTCCGCGACCTTCATCAGGCGCAGCACCTGCTGGCCGTCCTCCGGAAAGCTGGCCACGCCGGCAGATGCGGTGATGCGCGGCAGCCGCGAGCCGCCATACTGCACCTCGAGGCGCGCGACGTCCTCAAGGAACGCAGCCGCCCGCCGCATCGCCGCGCCGTGGTCGATACCGCAGCACAGCACGACGAATTCCTCGCCGCCAATACGGCAGGGATGAAAATCCCCGGTAAAGGTGCCGGCCAGCAGACCGCCGAACTCGCGCAGCACGATGTCACCCGCGTCATGGCCATGGTGATCGTTGAACGTCTTGAAATGGTCCACGTCGAGCGAGATCAGCGACATCGGCATCGCCTTGGTGGCGGCCCGGTTCAGCTCCTTGTGGGACGCGTCGAGAAACCAGCGGCGGTTCCAGAGATTGGTCAGCGGATCGCGCACCGACTGGTCCTGCAATTCATGGCGCAACTGGACGTTCGCGACCGCAAGGCTGATCTGTTCGGCGCACAGCAGCCCGACCTCCCAGCGCTGCTGCATGAAGGTCTCGATGAATTCGCGCGGCATGATTGTGCGGTCGAACGCCGAAAAGCACAGGTGCAGCAGGCCGATCGTCTCGCCATGGGCGATGATCGGCAGGCAGAAATACGGGCTGTTCTCGCCGTGCGTGTGGCCACAGGTGAATTCGATCGCCTTGATCCCGTAGGAATAGGCGCGTCCCCGGCGCAGGGCCCAGCAATCCTCGGCACCGATGTGATCGCTCGGATCGGCGTCGCCCCATTGCGCGGCCAGTTCCAGTGTGTCGCGGGCATTGGAATAGATGTAAAGCTGGCCGTCCGCCTCCGGCAGCAGGGTCTGCATGGATTTCTTCACCACCATGAGCAGTTCATCCAGCGACTTTGCGGAATAGAGCCATTCGCTGATCTGGCTCAGCAGGCGGCGTTCGTGCTGGCGCTGCTGTTCGGCCTCCATCATCTCGGCGGCCTGCACCTCCATGTCCTTGCGGGCCGAGATATCGCGCGAGATCGACATGTTGTGGATGTGACGGCCCTCTGCATCGAACATCGGCGCGAGCTTTTTCTCGACCCAGATGATCTTGCCGGACTTGCAGCGATTCATCATCTCGACCTGGATCGGGCGGCGGTCGCGGATAGATTCCATCACCTGGCGCACCACATCGGCGTCGGTTTCGGCGCAATAGAGAATCTCTGGCGGAATCACCCCGCTGAAATCGTCCTTGCGATAGCCAAACAGCCGCTCGAACGCCTGGTTGACCCATAGAACGTTCTGGTCCTTGTCGGTCATCAGGATCGCATCGGTGGTGTGCTGCAGAATGAGATCGGCGAAGTATCGCGTCACGTCATCCGGCGAACTGTCCTTCATGGCGGGCGTCCTGTGTTCGGGGGCGGCGGGTTGCGATCGGGGCACGGGCGTGATCTAGCAAGCGGCGGTTAAGATATCTTTGCGCAGTTCGCACCGGTGCCGACGAAATGCAGAGATACCGACCGATCCCCCTGTTGACACTTCGTTTACCCGCGCCTAGATGCACGGTATTGGCACTCGCATACGGTGAGTGCCAACAGCATTGAACCCTGAACAAGAGGAGCGTTCACAGATGGCATTCACTCCGTTGCATGACCGTGTACTGGTCCGCCGCGTCGAAGGCGAAGACAAGACCAAGGGCGGTCTGATCATCCCCGATTCCGCCAAGGAAAAGCCCGCCGAGGGCGAGGTCGTTTCCTGCGGCGAAGGCGCGCGCAAGGACAGCGGCGAGCTGATCGAAATGGGCGTCAAGTCCGGCGACAAGATTCTGTTCGGCAAGTGGTCGGGCACCGAAGTCACGCTGGATGGCGAAGAACTGCTGATCATGAAGGAATCCGACATCCTGGGCATCATCGCCTGAGACACGTCGTCGATCCTTTTCCCAAACAACAATCCAAGGAGTAAGCTGCAATGGCTGCCAAGGACGTGAAATTCAACACCGATGCCCGCAACCGAATGTTGCGCGGCGTCAACATCCTCGCCGACGCCGTAAAGGTGACCCTGGGCCCCAAGGGCCGCAACGTGGTCATCGACAAGTCGTTCGGTGCGCCCCGCATCACCAAGGACGGTGTGACGGTCGCCAAGGAAATCGAGCTTGAGGACAAGTTCGAGAACATGGGCGCGCAGATGGTCAAGGAAGTGGCCAACCGCACGAACGACGAGGCCGGAGACGGCACCACAACCGCCACCGTGCTGGCTCAGGCCATCATCAAGGAAGGCATGAAATCGGTCGCAGCGGGCATGAACCCGATGGATCTCAAGCGCGGCATCGATCTGGCGGTGACCAAGGTCGTCGAGCATATCAAGAATGCCTCGCGCCCCGTCAACGACAGCGCCGAAGTCGCGCAGGTCGGCACGATCTCCGCCAACGGCGAGGCCGAAATCGGTCAGCAGATCGCCGACGCGATGCAGAAGGTCGGCAACGAGGGTGTCATCACCGTCGAAGAGAACAAGGGCCTCGAGACCGAGACCGACGTTGTCGAGGGCATGCAGTTCGACCGCGGCTACCTGTCGCCGTACTTCGTGACCAATGCCGACAAGATGGTCGCCGATCTGGAAGACTGCATGATCCTGCTGCACGAGAAGAAGCTGTCGTCGCTGCAGCCCATGGTGCCGCTGCTGGAAGCCGTGATCCAGTCGCAAAAGCCGCTGCTGATCATCGCCGAGGATGTCGAGGGCGAAGCCCTTGCCACGCTCGTCGTCAACAAGCTGCGTGGCGGACTGAAAATCGCGGCCGTCAAGGCCCCGGGGTTCGGCGACCGTCGCAAGGCCATGTTGCAGGACATCGCGATCCTGACCGGCGGTCAGGTGATTTCCGAAGATCTGGGCATGAAGCTTGAGAACGTCACCATCGACATGATGGGGTCGGCCAAGAAGATCAGCATCTCCAAGGACGAGACCACCATCGTCGACGGCGGTGGCGAGAAGGCCGAGATCGAAGCCCGCGTAGCCCAGATCCGCAACCAGATCGAAGAGACCACGTCGGATTACGACAAGGAAAAGCTGCAGGAACGCGTCGCCAAGCTGGCAGGCGGGGTTGCGGTGATCCGCGTCGGCGGCATGACCGAGATCGAGGTGAAGGAGCGCAAGGACCGCGTCGATGACGCGCTGAACGCCACCCGCGCGGCCGTTCAGGAAGGCATCGTTGTCGGCGGCGGCGTCGCTCTGGTCCAGGCTGCCAAGGCGCTGAACGGTCTTGAGGGTGCGAACCCCGACCAGACCATCGGCATTGCCATCGTCCGCAAGGCGCTGGAGGCACCGCTGCGCCAGATCGCCGAGAACTCGGGTGTGGACGGTTCGGTTGTTGCGGGCAAGATCCGCGAATCCGACGATCCGAAGTACGGGTTCAACGCGCAGACCGAGGAATATGGCGACATGTTCAAGTTCGGCGTGATCGACCCGGCCAAGGTGGTGCGTCATGCGCTGCAGGATGCGGCTTCCATCGCCGGCCTGCTGATCACCACCGAGGCCATGGTTGCCGACAAGCCCGCGAAAGAGGGTTCGGGCGGCGGCGGCATGCCCGACATGGGCGGCATGGGCGGCATGATGTAGGTTTGGTTCGTTTTGCGAACCGGACCGGGAAGCGACGGGCGTTCGGCCTGCGGGCCGATCGCCGGAAGCCTCCGGTCAAGACAGGGGGGCGTCCTTTTGGGCGCCCCTTCTGCGTTCGCTGACGGCCTTTTCGCCAAGGGGGAATTTGGCAGCGGCAGGCATCGGCGCGGTCCATAGGCCATCGAGATGCTGACAGGCGCTGCCGCCTTTTCTTTCCCCCCGATCCCGCCCATCCTGCCGCTGCACCGAAGGGGACAGGAAATGCAACGGATCGGAGTGGTCGGCCTTGGCCGGACGGGCGGCGCGATGGCGCGGCGGATGGTGGCCGGGGGGCAAGAGGTTTCGGGCTGGACCCGCAGCGGTCGGATCATCGACGGCATCGCGTGTCTGCCGGATCTGGCGGCACAGATCGCGCGAAGCGATACGCCGATCCTGAGCGTGCTGGATGACGCGGCGGTGTCGCAGACGCATGACACACTGCTGACGCTGACTCTGGACGGCATGCAGGTCATCGACACCGGCACCGTGGTGCCGACGATTCTGACCGACCGGATCGCCGCGATCAAGGCGCGCGGCGCCTGCGCCGTGGGCGTCCCGGTGTCTGGGGGCCCCGACCTTGTGCTAAAGGGCACGTGCGGCATCTTTGTCGGCGGGAC
>JBGTLJ010000173.1:0-1950 GCA_041744175.1 Oceaniglobus sp.
GTCATACGGATCGACCCCGCCCATGGTGCCGAAGGTGCGCTGCTGGCACTGGCCGCCACCGCCCGACACGCCATGGCCGGTCTGAACAACACGGTGCCCGACCTGATCGTCGGCCACGGCGTTCTCGGTCGCCTGCTGGCCCGGCTGACCATTGCATCCGGCGCGCCCGCCCCCACGGTCTGGGAAATCGATGCGCAGCGCGCAAAGGGGGCGGTCGGCTACGACGTGATCCACCCGGACGCGGACGAAAACCGGTCCTATCGCGCGATCTATGACGCCTCCGGGCGCGCCGATCTGATCCCCGATCTGATCGGGCGGATCGCAAAGGGCGGCGAAATCGTGCTTGCCGGCTTTTACACCGATCCCATCTCTTTTGCCTTCCCGCCCGCGTTCATGAAAGAGGCGCGGCTTCGCGTCGCCGCCGAATGGAGCCGCGACGACATGGTGGCGACCCGCGATCTGGTCGAGGGCGGCGCACTGTCGCTGGCGAACCTGATCACCCATACCAGGGCCGCCGCCGACGCGCCCGCCGCCTATGCTGCTGCTTTCGACGATCCCGCCTGCCTGAAAATGATGATTGACTGGAGCGGCCACGCATGAGCCTCGATATCCCGAACCTCACCGACTACGACGCCAAGCTGAAGGCAGAGGCCGCTGAGCCGACGCTGGAGGTGCCGCAGGGCGAACCAACCAGCAAGACGCAGATCATCGCGATCTACGGCAAGGGCGGCATCGGCAAGTCGTTCACCCTCGCCAACCTCAGTCACATGATGGCCGAAATGGGCAAGCGCGTGCTGCTGATCGGCTGCGATCCGAAATCCGACACCACGTCGCTGCTGTTCGGCGGCAAGGCGTGCCCGACGATCATCGAAACCAGCACCCGCAAGAAGCTGGCCGGCGAAGAGGTCAAGATCGGCGATGTCTGCTTCAAGCGCGGCGGCGTTTTCGCCATGGAGCTTGGCGGCCCCGAGGTCGGGCGCGGCTGTGGCGGGCGCGGCATCATCCACGGCTTCGAACTGCTGGAAAAGCTGGGGTTCCACGACTGGGATTTCGACTATGTCCTGCTGGATTTCCTCGGCGATGTGGTCTGCGGCGGGTTCGGCCTGCCGATCGCACGGGACATGGCGCAAAAGGTGATCCTGGTCGCGAGCAATGACCTGCAGTCGCTTTACGTCGCCAACAACGTCTGCTCGGCGGTGGAATATTTCCGCAAGCTGGGCGGCAATGTCGGCGTCGCGGGTCTTGTCATCAACAAGGACGACGGGTCGGGCGAGGCGCAGGCCTTTGCCGAGGCGGTCAAGATCCCGGTGCTGGCCGCCATCCCGCAGAATGACGACCTGCGCAAGAAATCCGCGAACTACCAGATCGTCGGCACCAACGAATCCGAGTGGGGTTCGATGTTCGGCGGGCTGGCCGAGGCGGTGGGAATTGCACCCCCGGTGCGCCCGGTGCCGCTGGATCAGGACGGCTTGCTGGCCCTGTTCGACGCAAAGGACACCGGCGGCGACTACAAGCTGGTGCCCGCCACCGACATTGACATGCGCGGCAAGAACGCCGCCCCGAAACCCAGCCTCGAAGTGGTCTATGACGATGTTTGATCTTTCCGCTCTCGCTCAGCTCGATGCCGCCCTGGCACGCATCGCCGCTGAAACTGCAACCCTCAGGGCGCGCAAAGCCGCATGAGCAATGAGGCGACATATGACGCCGCCGGGCAGACCCCGGTGATCGAGGGAGCTGCCCGCGAGCCGCAGGCCGACGGCGCGTTGCCCGCCGACGGCATGGGCTGTCACGCGGGCGCAGGTCAGATGGAGGCCGCCGCCCGGATGGCGGGCAAGTCCGAGATCCTCGATCAATATGCCAAGGACTATCCCAAGGGCCCGCACGATCAGCCGCAGAGCATGTGCCCCGCCTTTGGCAGCCTGCGTGTCGGTCTGCGGATGCGCCGGGTGG
>JBGTLJ010000174.1:0-2458 GCA_041744175.1 Oceaniglobus sp.
TGCTGGCGGCGCTGGTGCTGGGCGCCATCGTGCTCTGCGCCGTTGCGGCGCCGCTGATTTCGCCCCACGATCCCTTCACCAGTTCGCGTGCGGTGATGCAGCCGCCAGTCTGGGAGGCGCGGGGCGACTGGGGCCACGTTCTGGGCACGGACGGGCAGGGACGGGACATGCTGTCGAGGCTTTTCTTCGGCGCCCGGCTGACGCTGATCATCGGCGTGGTGTCGGTGGGGCTCGGGGGCATCCTTGGCTCGGCGCTGGGTTTGCTGGCGGCGTTCCGGCCCGGGATCGACCCCTGGATCATGCGGCTGGTGGACGTGATGCTGTCGTTTCCGGCGATCCTGCTGGGCCTTGCCCTTGTGGCGGTGTTCGGACCCGGCGCGTTTCCCGTGGTGATCGCGCTCTCCATCGCCACGGTGCCCGATTGCGCGCGCATCGCGCGATCCATCGCGGTGTCGGTGATGAAGCAGGAATACATCGAGGCCGGACGCGCCCTGGGCCTGTCGGATCTGGCGCTGTTCACCCGCTATCTGCTGCGCAACTGCATCTCGTCGATCATGGTCTTCGTCTCGCTCAGGTTCGGCCAGATCATCCTGATCGGTGCCGCGCTGTCGTTTCTGGGGCTGGGCGCGCGCCCGCCCACGGCCGAACTGGGGATGATGGCCGCGCAGGGACGCGATTTCCTGCTCTACGCGCCACATATCGCGGTGATCCCGTCGGTGCTGATTTTCGTCATCGTGCTGGCCGCCAACATTCTCGGCGACGCGCTGCGCGATGTTCTCGACCCCCGCCTACGCTCATGAAACAGGGAAAGGAAATGCCATGGAACGACTGCTGACGACAACCGCGATCCTGCTGACCGCCGGTGCGGTGCAGGCCGCCGAGATCACCATCGTGCGCGAGGTGGACAGCAACAACTACGACCCGCACAAGACCACGTCGCGCGCGGCGTCCGAACTGCTGTTCATGATGGGCGACACGCTGGTGTCGCTGGCGCCGGACATGCAGACGATCGCGCCGGGCGTCGCGGCAAGCTGGGAGGTCAGCGACGATGCCCTGACCTACACCTTCAAGTTGCGCGAGGATGTGACGTTTTGCGACGGCAAGCCGATGACCGCCGACGATGTCGTCTATTCGATGAACCGCTGGATCGACCCCGAAACCAAGTCGCCGGTCGCCTGGCGCGCGGGCGAGGTCGACAGCGTCACCGCGGTGGACGACCATACCATCGAATACAAGCTGACCGCGCCGTTCTCCGAACTCCTCTACCAGCTGACTCAAAGCTTCGGCACGATCATCGACCGCGCGAACGTGGAGACGCTGGGCGAGGATTTCGGTGTCACCGGGTTCAACGGCACCGGGCCGTTCTGCTGGGTGGAATGGACGCCGCGCGACAAGATGATCGTCGAGCGGCACGCCGCCTATACCTGGGGCGCGCCGTTCCACGCCAACACCGGCCCCGCGTCGATGGACCGGATCACATGGCAGATCGTGCCGGAGGAAAACACCCGCACCGTCGCGGTGATCACCGGCCAGAGCCAGGTCACCCAGTACGTCCCCTACATCGCGCTGGAACAGCTCAAATCGACGCCGGGAGTCGAGGTGGTGCAATCGGATCTGGCGTTCTGGACCTATTTCATGGGCTTCAAGATCGACAAGGAAACCGTCAGCGATCCCGCAGTGCGCACCGCCATAAACCTTGCCGTCGACCAGGAGGCGATGGCGGAGGATCTGTTCTTCGGGGTCGTGCAGCCGGCCTATTCCTATGTCAGCCAGGAGGCGCTGGACTGGAACCACGCGCTGGACGACAAGCTGCTGAAATACGACCCCGCCCGCGCCAACCAGATCCTCGACGATGCCGGCTGGGCGATGGGCGACGACGGCGTGCGCGCCAAGGACGGCGTGCGGCTGGCGCCCACGGCCTATGTCTTTGCCGGGTCCACCTGGGGCAAGATTTCCGAAGCGGTGCAGGCGTATCTGCGTGAGATCGGCGTCGACATGCAGATCCAGGCCTTCGATGCCACAATCGCCTGGGGCAAGCTTGCGACGCAGGAATTCGACATGTTCGGCATGTCGTTTCCCTATGTATCGTCGGGCGATGCGCTGAACCTCTACTTTCGCAGCGAGAATGCGCCGTCGCCGAACCGGATGAACTGGATCGACGAAAAGACCGACGAACTGCTGCTGGCCGGGGCCACCGCCACCACCGACGAAAAGCGCGCCGAAAGCTACGGTCAGGTGCTTGAGATCGTGCAGGACGCCGCGGTGTGGTTGCCGCTCTATCACGAACCCATGGTGATCGCGCAATCCACCGATCTGGAAACGGTCGTGCCCCACAACATCTACGGCGCGGGCCTCTACAAGGGTCTGGACCTGAAGTTCAAGGAGTAGGCATCCGACCACGGCGCCGCCCGTCAGCAAGGGCCGCGCCCGAACCGGGGGTGGGCGTTGAACGCCCGCC
>JBGTLJ010000175.1:0-2115 GCA_041744175.1 Oceaniglobus sp.
GGCCGGTGCGGTGAGTGCCAGAAGCAGCAGCACCGTGGCGAACGCGCCGTAGAACGACAGGTGCTTGCCGGTGCCGAGATAGCAGGCGAGCCAGCGCAGACCTTCGATGGTCTTGGGATCGGTGCAATCGAGGATGGCGCAAGGACCTTTCGCGTGGCGGCGGAGGATGGCGGGTCATGAGTTATTGGACGGAAAAGAAGCGGGGGGCGGTCCGGCGGCCGCCCCGTCGCGGTTTTGTGCGGGCGATCAGTAGGTGGTGGCGGCGTCGCCGAACCATTTGGCGATCATGTCGTTCAGGGTGCCGTCCTCTTTCAACGTCGCGATGGCGGCGTCGAATTTCGCCTTCAGCTCGGTGTCGCTTTCGCGCAGGCCCATGCCGACACCGCCGCCAAGCTGCACGTCCTCGGCGACGAACATCAGCGCGCCGCCGGACTGTTCCACGATGGGCGCGAGGAAATCCTTGTCGGCGAACACGGCGTCGGCCTCGCCGTTGCGCACGGCGGCGACGGTTTCGTCGGGGGTGGCGAATTCCATCAGGGTGGCGCCGCTTTCGGCCACGTGGGCGGCCTGGATTGTCGAGGTCTGGGCGGCGATCACGCCGGAAACCACATCGACGCCGTCGACCGCAGCCACATAGGCGGAGGCCGCGGGCGGAATGTAGTTCTGGGTAAAGTCGATGACTTCATCGCGTTCGGGAGTGATGCTCATTCCCGCCATGATCGTGTCGAAGTTGCCCGACGCAAGGTTGGGGATGATGCTGTCCCAGTCGCTGGTGACCCATTCGCAGGTCAGTTCGGCCAGTTCGCACAGCCTGTCGCCGAGTTCGCGTTCGTAGCCGTCGACCTCGCCTGCGTCATTGATGAAATTGTAGGGGGGGTAGGCGCCTTCGGTGCCCATGCGCACGGTCTGCTGGGCCGGGGCCATGCTGGCGGTGAGAACCAGTGCGGCGGCGGACATAATCAGGTGTTTCATGGTCGTTTCTACCTTGGTTTGTTTTTGCTAATGGGTCTGCCCGGCGCTAAGAAATCCGCGCAGACGGTCGGTCTTCGGGGCGCCGAACAGCGCCTCCGGGGCGCCCTGTTCCTCGATCCGGCCCTGGTGCAGGAACACCACATGGTCGGACACGTCGGCGGCGAGTTTCATGTCATGGGTGACCAGAAGCATGGTGCGCCCCTCTTCGGCCAGGCTCCTGATCACCCTCACCACCTCCTGTTCGAGTTCCGGATCGAGCGCCGAGGTGGGTTCGTCGAACAGCAGGGCGCGGGGTTCCATGCACAGGGCACGGGCGATGGCGGCGCGTTGCTGCTGGCCGCCAGACAGCATTGCGGGGTAGGCCGCGCACTTGTCGCCGATGCCAACCCGGTCGAGATAGCCGCGCGCCTTTTGCTCGACTTCGGCCGGGTCGCGTTTCAGCACCGTCACCGGCGCCTCCATCACGTTCTGGAGCACCGTCATGTGGGCCCAGAGGTTGAACTGCTGGAACACCATGGACAGGTTGGTGCGGATCCGGATCACCTGTTTGCGGTCGGCAGGATGGCGGGCGTGACCGCGGCCGCGCCAGACGATCGGTTCGCCCTCGAACCTGATGTCGCCCGACTGGCTGTCCTCGAGCAGGTTGGCGCAACGCAGCAGCGTCGACTTGCCGGACCCCGACGAGCCGATCAGCGACACCACATGGCCGCGCGGCGCCACCATGTCGACGCCCCGAAGCACCTCAAGCGGGCCATAGCTCTTGTGAAGATCGCGGATCTCGATGACGGGAGCGGCGGGTTCGGGCAAGCGGCGGACCATGGTTGGGATCGGATTTGGTAGAGTAGGGCGGATCGCGGACGCGATTGCAACGAACAATGGCGCGGGGGCTGCCAAAACCGACACTCAGCGGACAGATGCCCGCGGATCCGGCGGAATCGGCAGATCAAGGTGATCGGCAAGGGGCAGCACGACAAGACCCGCGATGCCGAGGGCCGAGCCGGGCAAATGCGCGCGCAGGGCAATGCGCAGCGCCGGAACGAGGTCCGGGAATGCAGTGACATAGGGCGGTGCGGGCGAGGCGGCCGTGTGGGCGACGATCTGCAGGCGGGCCGTGGTTGCGGGATCATGCGCCGTCAGCAGGCG
>JBGTLJ010000176.1:0-3943 GCA_041744175.1 Oceaniglobus sp.
GGGGCGCAGGACGGGAACCATGGTGATGCCCCACATCGGCGCGGAAAACGCCGCCGCGCGCACCGGCAGGCCGCCGATCAGGGCGCGCAGCCCGATGGCGCCGCCCATGGAATGCGCCACGAGGTAGAACGGATGCGGCAGGTCAAGGCGGACGGCGGCGGCCAGCATAGCGGCGACATCCGTCTGGTAGTCGGTGAAATTCACCACATGGCCGCCCAGCGGATCGTCGATCAACCGGTCGGCCAGACCCTGGCCGCGCCAGTCCACGGTCAGCATGGAATATCCCCGCGCGGCAAATTCCCCGGCGGCGGGGCCGTATTTCTCGACGTATTCGGTGCGCCCGGGAAACAGCAGCACGGTGCCCCTCTTGCCGCCGTGCCAGTGGCCCAGCCGGATGCGCAGCCCGTCCGACGTCACCGTCCAGTGGGTCTGGCCGCCATCGGGCGCGCCCGCGACATCGCCGTAGAACGGTGCGGGATCCAGCCCCGGCAGGTCCACGGTCTAGGCCAGGGCGGATGCCAGTTTCATTGCTGTGCCCATGTCGCCGTCGATGGCGAGACGGCCGGACATGAACGCGGTGGTGGGGTTCAGGTCGCCGCCGATGATGTCGCGGAAGGTGTCAGAATCGGCGGTCATCGTCACGTCGGCGGCATCGTCGCCCGCGCGCGCGCCCGACTGGTCCAGCATGATCGTGCCTTCGTTCTCGATCACGAACTTGGCCAGCCCGTCGAACCCGCCGTCCAGCTTTTCGTTCAGTGTGGCGACGGCGGCGGGAATGAGGTCGGACATGGTGCAATTCCTTTCAATGTGATGCGCGGGCGGGGTGCAATCCGCCCGGAGCACGCTAAGATCATGTTGCGTTATGGGAGCGGACATGAAAATTCTCAAACCTGTCGTTACGGCATTTGCCGTGTATTTGTGTGTGACATTTCCCCTTGCGGCACAACAGGCCGATCTCGAGGATCTGTTCGTGGCGTTGAAAGACGCCGACGAGGTGGCGGCGGAACCGATCGCCCAAAAGATCTGGGACGAGTGGAGCAAGAGCGGATCGCCCGCCATGGACCTGCTGCTGAGCCGTGGGCGCGAGACGATGGAAGAAGGCGATTTCGTGCTTGCGGTCGAACATTTCTCGGCGCTGATCGACCATGCGCCGGAGTTTGCCGAAGGCTACAACAGCCGGGCGACGGCGCTGTTCCGGCTGAACCGCTATGGTGAGGCGCTGGAGGATGTGCGACTGGCGCTGGCGCTCAATCCGCGGCATTTCGGGGCGCTTTCGGGGCTTGGCACGCTTCTGGACGAACTGGGCTATCGCGCCGAGGCGCTGGCGGCGTGGCGCGGGGTGCTCGAGGTGTATCCGGCGAACCCCAATGCGCAAAAGTCGATCCGGCGGCTTGAGGTGCTGGCCGAGGGCGTCGAGATCTAGGGCATCCGTCAAGGGCATCCGTCAAGGGCATCGTCCCCGGCCCCGGGGCCCGCAGTCTGCGCCGCCCTCCGCTTGACCCAAGGTCAGCGCGTCGCGGCACCATCAAGGGTTGTGGCCCGGCGCGCGATGATGTGAGGTCCGCGCAGATGCGGGCATCGAAAGAGTGCTTATGGAGATGACCGGGCGGATCACCGCCGTTCTTGGCCCCACCAACACGGGCAAGACCCATTATGCCATCGAGCGGATGCTGGGCTACCGCACCGGTGTGATCGGGCTGCCGCTGCGGCTTCTGGCGCGCGAGGTCTATGAGCGGATCGTCGCGGCGCGCGGACCGTCGGTGGTGGCGCTGGTCACCGGCGAGGAACGCATCGTCCCCGAGCGTGCCGCCTATTGGGTCTGCACAGTCGAGGCGATGCCGGACGGGATGGGCGCCGATTTCCTTGCGGTGGACGAGATCCAGCTGTGCGCCGATCCCGAACGCGGCCATGTCTTTACCGATCGGCTGTTGCGCGCGCGCGGCACTCACGAGACACTGTTCATGGGATCGGCGACCATGCGCGGCGCCATTGCGGCGCTGGTGCCGAGCGCGCAGTTCCTGCGTCGCGAGAGGTTTTCGACCCTGACCTACACCGGTGCAAAGAAAATCTCGCGGATGCAGCCGCGCAGCGCCATCGTGGGGTTTTCGGTCGAGAACGTCTATGCCATCGCCGAGCTGATCCGCCGCCAGAAAGGCGGTGCTGCGGTGGTGATGGGGGCGCTGAGCCCGCGCACCCGCAATGCCCAGGTCGAGATGTACCAGAACGGCGATGTGGATTTCCTTGTCGCGACCGATGCCATCGGGATGGGGCTGAACCTCGACATCAACCACGTCGCGTTTTCCGGCACGTCGAAATTCGACGGGCGTAGGATGCGCGCGCTGGCCCCCAACGACCTGGCGCAGATCGCCGGGCGTGCCGGGCGCTATTTGAGCGACGGCACGTTCGGCGTGACCGGCGAGGCGGCGCCGCTGGACGACGGGGTGGCCGAGGCCATCGTGGAAAACCGGTTCACCCCGCTGAAACGGCTGAACTGGCGCAACGCGCGGCTGGAATTTGGCAGTTGCGAGGCACTGATTTCAAGCCTCGAGGCCGGAACCGAGCGCGGGCGGTTCGAGGCCGAGGGCGCTGCCGACTGGCTGATGCGGGCACGCGAGGCCGACGATCTGGGCGCGCTCAAGTCGCTGGCGGCGCTGCCCGAAGTGGCGATGCGGTGCCCGGACGCCCATGGAGTGCGGTTGTTATGGGATGTATGCCGGATTCCGGACTTTCGCGGCATCAGCCCGGGCGAGCATGCGTCGATGCTGGAAAAAATCTTTCACGACCTCTGCGAATGGGGCCGGGTGCCCGACGACTGGCTGGCACGACAAATCAAGAGAATTGATCGAACCGATGGCGACATTGATGCGTTGAGCAAGCGGGTCGCGTATATCCGTACGTGGACCTATGTCGCGCAGCGCAAGGGCTGGGTGGACGACGAAAGCCATTGGCGGGGGGCGACCCGCGCCGTAGAAGATCGCCTGTCGGACGCCCTGCACGGGGCATTGACCCAACGATTTGTAGACCGGCGCACGTCTGTGCTGCTGCGACGACTGAAACAGAAGGAGAGCCTCTTGGCCGAAGTCAATGACAGTGGCGCCGTGAGCGTCGAGGGTCAGGTTCTGGGGCATTTGCAGGGATTCCGGTTCCGGCAGGACGCTTCGGGTTCGCCCGATGAGGCGAAAACCTTGCGCCAGGCGGCAGAGGCGGCGTTGCGCCCCGAATTCCATCTGCGCGCTGACCGGTTCTACAACGCGCCCGATCCCGAGATCGACTTTACCGAACAGGGCGGGTTGATCTGGGGATCCCAGGCGGTGGGCAAGCTGGTCGCCGGGGCCGAGCCTCTGAAACCGCAGGTCGAGGCATTCGTCGATGACGAGGCCGGGCATGATGTGAAACAGAAGGTGCAGCGGCGGTTGCAGCATTTCATCGACCGCAAGGTTGCGACGCTTTTCGAACCTCTGCTGGCGATGCAGCGCGACGAGGCACTGGGCGGTCTGGCGCGCGGATTCGCGTTCCGGATGATCGAGAATCTGGGCGTGTTGCCACGGGACACGGTGACGGCCGAGGTCAAGGATCTTGATCAGGACGCACGCGGGATCCTGCGCAAGCATGGTGTGCGGTTCGGCCAGTTCACCATTTTCCTGCCGACGTTGCTGAAGCCCGCGCCGACGCGGCTGCGTCTTGTGCTGTGGTCGCTGGGCCGGGGCCTTGGAGAGTTTCCCGAGAGCCCGCCGCCGGGTCTGGTGACGATCCCAATGCCGCAGGGTGCCGACGGTGCGGCCGCGACCATGTCGGGCTATCGCATTGCGGGGGATCGGGCGATCCGTATCGACATGCTGGAAAGGCTGGCCGACATGCTGCGCGCCAGAGACAGCAGGGCGGGATTCGAGGCGACGGGCGACATGCTGTCGATCACCGGCACCACTCTGGAACAGTTCGCAGC
>JBGTLJ010000177.1:0-6861 GCA_041744175.1 Oceaniglobus sp.
CGCCGGCCGGGGCGGCAGCGGCCACCGCGTCAGCCCTCTTCGCCGGGCAGGTACATGGACGGGTCCAGCGCGGGGTCGTATCCCGCATCCTCCTCGTGCACCGAAACCGACGCGGGCGCATCCGCGGCATAGGTTTCGGGATGCCAGATGCGGAAGGTGTCGCCGCCGCCCACCACCATGGCCACACCGTTAAGCCCCAGCTTTTCGCGCAGCCTGGCCGGAAGCACGATCCGCCCGGTATCATCCAGCGTGGCGGGAAGCGTCTGGTTGGCATAAAATCTTTGCAGATCGGCCCGCTTGAGCGACCCGGGCGGCATGCGCGCGATCTTGCGGTGGATCGCCGTCAGATCGGTGATGCGAAGCACCTCAAGGTAGTTGCGCCGCGCGTCGCCATAGACGATGGCCATGCTTGCCTTCTGGCCCGGCTCCCAGCGGGGATCGCCCTCTTCAAGCTCTCGACGGAAATCCGCCGGGATCGACAGCCTGTTCTTGGCGTCGATCTTGTTCTCGTGTTCGCCGATGAACAGCCCAAACACGTCCGGCGTGCCTCTTTGTTCCCGCCCAGATATGGTGTATTGATGTTCCTGAAACGGAAAACGGCGAACCGTACTGCTGCCACTGTACGGTTCGCCGCCTTCATCCCGTTTCCGGGTTTGTCCGACTGCACGCGCCATCTGGGGGGATGTCTGCTCGCCCGCGCGCCGGATCTTGTCGTCCGCCAGGCGGACATGTGTCGAAGAAAGTGGTTGCCTGTATGAAGCGTTGCCTCGTTTTTTATTTACCGCAGCTTGGGTCTTCCGCCCTGTGCCGCCTGCTCTTCGATGTAAAAAGGGATACTGTGGGAAATCATGGGAAGCAACAGAAAACGTCTGCGGGTCATGGCCTTCACTGCTGCGACTGTTGCCGATAAGATACAAAAAATAGTTAATTTTTGTTAACAACCACACGACCGGGCAGCGGTTGCATTTGACGATACCACATGTAGAGACGTTGGCGTGTCAGAATTGAAAATTTATATTTCAGGCCGACGCTAGATCGGACACGATCCGTATCCGCAATCGGCGCGGACATTCGCTTCGGATCGCGCAATTGACGTCAAAGGGCGCTTTTTTTCATCGATCCGATCGGGGTTGGCCCTATCGAATCGGACGATGGAACGCTGATGCAGAGAACCGGGGGCGTTTTATGCCACCGGGCCCACAGTTTCCCAAATCGTCTCCGCGGCGTCTCTCTGCCGGCGGCATGTCCGCAGCCCCACAGCTGAAACATGCCGGACGCTCAGGCGACGCCCTGCATGACAAGAGTTTCAGCCAGGGTACGATAGCTGTCCGATGCGGCACCGTCGCCAGCGGCGACAGGCGTTCCGCTGTCCCCCGCCAGGCGCACACCCAGATCCAGCGGCAGCGCGCCGAGAAACGGCAGCTCCAGCGCTGCCGCCTCGGCCCTGACGCCGCCTTCGCCGAAGATGTGAGATTCCCCGCCACAGTGGGGACAGACGAACACCGACATGTTCTCGATCAGCCCCAGTATGGGAGTATTCAGCGTACGGAACATGTCGATCGCCTTGCGCGCATCCAGCAGCGCCACATCCTGCGGGGTGGATACGACGATGGCCCCGGTCACCGCGTATCGCTGGCACAGGGTGAGCTGCACATCGCCGGTGCCGGGCGGCAGATCGATCAGCAGCACATCAAGTTCGCCCCACGCCACCTGCCCCAGCATCTGTTGCAAGGCACCCATCAGCATCGGCCCGCGCCAGACCACCGCCTTGGCCGGGTCCAGCATCAGGCCGATCGACATCATCGTGACCCCGTGGGCGACCAGGGGGATGATCGTCTTGCCGTCCGGAGATGCCGGGCGCGCGTTCACCCCCATCATCCGGGGCTGCGACGGCCCGTATATATCGGAGTCCAGCAGTCCGACCCGACGCCCCTGCCGCGCCAGCGCCACGGCAAGGTTCGACGACACGGTCGATTTGCCGACCCCGCCCTTGCCCGATCCGATGGCGACGATGCTGCGGATTCCCGGCAACCGCTGCGGCCCGTCTGAACCTCCCGGGGTCGGATGGCGGCCCAGCTTCAGGTTCGGCGCATTCTGCGGCGCCGACTGATGCGCCGTCATGATCGCCGTCACAGACGTGACACCGGGCAGGTCGCGCACCAGCGCCTCTGCGGCATCCCGGATCGGACCCATCTTCTGCGCGATGTCGGGGCTTGGCGCCTCGATCACAAAGCGCACCGTACCGCCCTCTATTGTCAGCGCCCGCACCATGTCAGCCGACACGATCGTGCCCCCATCGGGCAGCGCGAGGCGCGACAGCGTCTCCAGTATCTGTTCGCGGCTGGGTGCCATGGAAATCTCCGTCAAGGGCGATCTCTGTGTCTCACCTTTGCCTCCAAGCGGCAATGCGGCTTTGCGAAACGGCGTCAAAGCAGGCAAAAGCGCAAGATTTAGATCAACCTTTAGGTCAACTCTACGTATGCAAATGCTGCATGGCAGCATTGAGCTATTAAACCATTGCGCACTTGCAGCATTCGCCTATCTTCAATTCCAACGAGGCCGATCAGGACTTCATACAGAGATCACGAGGCACAGCAGATGGCGATTCTGACCAATATTCGCGACACCGTCCGCCCCGGTTCAACCGGACGTATTGCGGCGATGTTCAGGTCGGTCGAGCTTCGCATGGAGCAGTACCGGACCTATCGTCGTACGCTGCACGAACTGAGCATACTGAGCGAGCGCGAGCTTTGCGATCTTGGCATTCACCGGTCGATGATCCGCTCGATCGCGTCAGAGGCCGCCTACGGCAGGCCCTGACACACCGAGATCAGAGGGCCCCACCTCCTCCCGGGGTCATCTGTTTCTTGCGGCGGCATCCACCTCCTCCCGGATGTCGCC
Source organism: Oceaniglobus sp. (assembly GCA_041744175.1). Classification (GTDB taxonomy): domain Bacteria; phylum Pseudomonadota; class Alphaproteobacteria; order Rhodobacterales; family Rhodobacteraceae; genus Oceaniglobus. The sequence continues at coordinate 2,902 of JBGTLJ010000177.1, forward strand.
GCATTTTTCACAACCGGGACCCGGGCGCACTGCGTCCCCGTTCCACACCGGATCCACAGGTTTTTTCCTCCCGCTTGGACCTGTGCGATAATGCGGCGGCATCCACCTCCTCCCGGATGCCGCCGCAAACCCATAACCGGGACCCGGGCTTATCGCGCCCCCGTTCCACACCGGATCCACAGGTCTTTTCCTCCCGCTTGGACCTGTGCGATAGCGCGGCGGCATCCACCTCCTCCCGGATGCCGCCGCCAGCATTTTCCCGAGCTCAGTTACGGGCCATCGCCAGCCTGCCGTCGTTCCGGTGCTGCCTTGCGCTGCCGGGATGCATCTGCGGTTCAAGACGCAACATCTCTTCCTCGCACAGGATGATCAGATCGTTGTCCGACATCGAACCGCAGACGACGCCGATGGATCGCGGCATCAGATCGAACAGTTCCCCGCGCTCGTAAAGCGGTGTCCGGGTCACCAGCATGATGTGGCATTCAGGTGCCGACACGGCGAACAGGGCCAGCATGGCAAAGTTCGGATCCTGTTCGGCGAACAGATCCAGCAACACCAGATCAAAGTGGCGGCGACGCAGCCGGTAAAGCGCATCCTCTGGGCAGCCGACCCCGATGACAGAGTGACCGGCAGCCGCAAACGCGGCAACACGACGGGCACGGGCGAATTCTTCGCCCTCAACAATCAGGATATTCAATTTCTCGGAGCTCCTACACCGTTCTGGCGTGGGACGGGGATAATCGATTCGGGTAAATCTGCCGCCAAGATCCGAGATCGAATTTTACGCTCGTTCCAAGAATCCTGGCTCCCGCAGACGTACGCGACAATCACGCGGCCCACATGTCCGGCGCAACATCCCTGTTCCACCCCACATTGACGGAACGCGCCCTAGAACGGAACGTCGTCGGCCAGTGCCGCATCGATCACATAGCGCGCCACCACCTTCTTGGCGCCGGCCTTGTCAAAGTCGATGTCGAGCTTGTCGCCCTCGATCCCCGTCACCGTGCCATAGCCGAACTTGCTGTGGAACACCCGGTCGCCCTGGGTCTGGGAGGCAATTGCCGTCGCGTCGATCACCATGTTGCGGCTTTCACGCGGCTGCGACATGGGGCGTCCGGCGCTGCGGGCCTGAAGCCGCCTCCAGCCCGGCGAATTATAGACATTGGCATCTGCCGCCTTCTGGTAGAGATCCGATTCAGAGCCCAGCGATATGCTGGGCGACGCCTGCGCCGCCATTCCCGCCGCCCCGTATCCGCCACCGTAAAGCCCCGGCGGTGTCAGCACGTCCACATGGGCGGCGGGCAGTTCGTCGATGAATCGCGATGGCAGCGCGGATTGCCACTGGCCATAGACGCGGCGGTTGGCGGCAAAGCTGACTGTCGCCAGCCGTTCGGCCCGCGTAAGGCCCACATAGGCAAGGCGGCGTTCCTCCTCCAGCCCCTTGAGACCCGATTCGTCCATGCTGCGCTGGGACGGAAACAGCCCATCCTCCCACCCGGGCAGGAACACGGCCGGAAATTCCAGCCCCTTGGCGGCGTGCAGCGTCATGATCGACACCTTTTCGCCTGCTTGTTCGCTGCTGTTGTCCATGATCAGCGACACGTGTTCCAGAAACCCCTGGAGGTTGTCGAACTGTTCCAGCGCCTTGACGAGTTCCTTGAGGTTTTCCAGCCGCCCGGGCGCCTCCGGGGTCTTGTCGTTATGCCAGTGCGCCACGTAACCCGATTCCTCCAGGATCTGTTCGGCCAGTTCGACATGGCCGATCGGTGGGCGGCGCACGGTTTCGCTCTCGACCACGTCGTCATCATCGTCCGCCGCACGCACCGGCACGGTTTTCGATTGCCAAAGCCCGATGCCGTCCACCAGCATCCGCAATTGCGCCGCTCCGCGCCCGCCGATCCCGCCATCGGCCAGCAGGATCCGCGCGCCGTCGACAAGGCCGACCCCATGTTCGCGCGCGGTGATCTGGATGCTTTGCTGGGCCTTGTCGCCAAGGCCGCGTTTCGGGGTGTTGACGATCCGCTCGAACGCCAGATCGTCGTCGGGCGACACCGCCAGCCGGAAATAGGCCATGGCATCGCGAATTTCCAACCGCTCGTAGAACCGTGGCCCGCCGATCACCCGGTAGGGCAGACCGATGGTCAGGAACCGGTCCTCGAAGGCGCGCATCTGGTGCGACGCCCGCACCAGAATCGCCATCCGGTCCAGGCCCACGGGGTCCAGCCCGCGGGTGCCCTTCTGCAGCGACTCGATCTCTTCGCCGATCCAGCGCGCTTCTTCCTCGCCGTCCCAATGGCCGATCAGGCGGACCTTTTCACCCTCGGTCAGGGCCGTGAAAAGGGTCTTGCCCAGCCGCCCCTTGTTGGCGTCGATGACACCCGACGCGGCGGCAAGGATATGCGGGGTCGAGCGATAGTTCTGTTCCAGCCGCACCACGTGGGCGCCGGGAAAGTCCTTCTCGAACCGCAAGATGTTGCCCACCTCGGCGCCGCGCCAGCCATAGATTGACTGATCGTCGTCGCCGACGCAGCAGATGTTCCTGTGACCCTGCGCCAGCAGCCGCAGCCACATGTACTGGGCGACGTTTGTGTCCTGATATTCATCCACGAGGATGAATTTGAACCACCGCTGGTACTGTTCCAGCACATCGGGATGGGTCTGGAAGATCGTCACCACATGCAGCAGCAGATCGCCGAAATCCGTGGCGTTCAGGGTCTTCAGGCGTTGCTGGTAATAATCGTACAATTCGGTGCCGCGGTTGTTGAACGCGCCCGCCTCTGCCGCGGGCACCGTCGCGGGCGTCGAGGCGCGGTTTTTCCAGCCGTCGATGATCCCCGCCAACTGCCGGGCGGGCCAGCGTTTTTCGTCGATGTTCTCTGCGACGACAAGCTGTTTCAGCAGGCGGATCTGGTCATCGGTGTCGAGGATGGTAAAGTTCGATTTCAGCCCCACCAGTTCGGCATGGCGGCGCAGCAGCTTGACGCAGATTGCATGGAACGTCCCGAGCCACGGCATCCCCTCCACCGTCTGGCCCAGCAGGCGGCCCACGCGATCCTTCATCTCGCGCGCGGCCTTGTTGGTGAAGGTGACGGCCAGAACCTCGTTGGGGCGGGCCCGCCCGGTCATCATCAGATGGGCGATGCGCGCGGTCAGCGCCTTGGTCTTGCCGGTGCCCGCCCCCGCCAGCATCAGGACCGGACCGTCCAGCGTTTCGACGGCCTTGCGCTGGGCCGGATTCAGATCGTCGAGATAGGGTACCGGACGCGCCGCCATCGCGCGCTGGCTCAGCGGCACGGCGGCCTCGAAGGCGTCGCTCTCATCGAAACTGCTCATCGGTCCCGTATAATGAATTCTGGCGCCGGGGGAAACCCTGTTCAGCTTTTGTTCACCGTCTTTGCAACCCGGCAGCGGCGAACTAACCTGTGCCCCGACATCAGGCCCGGACCCATGCCATGACCCTGGACGATCGATACCCCGCTCTGACGGACCTGCGTGCGCGTGCACGGCGCCGCCTGCCCCGTTTCGTATGGGAATACCTCGACAGCGGCACCGGCGCCGAAACGGCCGCACGCCGCGCCGCGGACGCTCTCGACGCCGTCACCCTGACACCGCGGGCGCTGTGCGCGGCCACCTCCCCCGATCTGTCCGTGAAACTCTTGGGGCGGGATTATCCCCTGCCCTTCGGTTTTGCCCCGGTCGGCATGTCGGGGCTGGTCTGGCCCGATGCCGAAGTCGTCCTCGCGCGCTGCGCCGAGCGTCACGCCATCCCGTTCTGCCTGTCCACCGTGGCGGCGCAATCACCCGAGGATCTGGCCCCCCATATCGGCACCCAGGGCTGGTTCCAGCTCTACGCGCCGGGCCAGCCCGCAATCCGGCGCGACATGCTGGCGCGCGCCCGGGACGCGGGATTCCACACGCTGATCCTGACGGCCGACGTCCCGGTGCCCAGCCGCCGCGAAA
>JBGTLJ010000178.1:0-8895 GCA_041744175.1 Oceaniglobus sp.
ACCATCGCGGCCGCCACCCACGCGGCGCGGCTTTCGGCCAGCGGTGCGCTGATTTCGGTGGCCGGGGGTGGCGATACGGTCGCGGCGCTGAACAAGGCGGGGGCGGCCGATGCCTTCACCTACATCTCGACCGCGGGCGGCGCGTTCCTTGAATGGATGGAAGGCAAGACATTGCCGGGGGTCGCCGCGCTCTCTCATTAGCGGCGGGACCCCCGCAGGACGGCGTTTCACCCCAGCGCCCCGGCAATTCCGCGATATCGCATCCGTTAGCGCCACCAACATTGCGCCGCCCCGTCCGGCACCCTATGGCACTGCAAACGCAAGTCGATCCCGCCTCAAGGAGCCTGTCATGGAAACCTCTCACGTCGTCAAGAAGATCCTCAGCAACTATGAGGGCGAGACCCCCGGCGTGAAAGGCAAGCTGTGCCAGATGCTGATGCACGGTCGGCTGAGCGGCACCGGAAAGATGATCATCCTGCCCGTCGATCAGGGGTTCGAGCATGGACCCGCCCGCAGCTTTGCACCCAACGCCGCGGCCTACGATCCGCACTATCACTATCAGCTGGCCATCGACGCCGGACTGAATGCCTACGCCGCACCCCTTGGTCCGCTTGAGGCCGGGGCCGATACCTTTGCCGGTCAGATCCCGACAATCCTCAAGGCCAACAGCGCCAATTCGCTGATGAGCGCAAGCGCCGGCAAGAATCAGGCGGTGACGGCATCGGTGGACGACGCGCTGCGTCTCGGGTGCGCCGCCATCGGGTTCACGATCTATCCCGGGTCGGACATGAACATCGACATGATGGAAGAGATCGTGGCGATGCGCAAAGAGGCGGCGGCAAAAGGCGTGGCCACGGTCATCTGGTCCTATCCCCGCGGCGAGGGCGTGACGAAGGACGGCGAGCTTGCCATCGACGTCGCCGCCTATGCGGCCCATATGGCGGCCCTGCTGGGGGCGCATATCATCAAGATCAAGCTGGGGACCGACCATCTGATGCTGCCGGAGGCAAAGAAGGTCTATGAGGATCAGGGCATCGACGTGGCCACCCAGGCGGCCCGGGTCAAACACTGCGTGCAGTCTGCCTTCGACGGGCGCCGGATCATCGTCTTTTCGGGCGGCGCCAAGAAAGGTACGGATTCGGTCTATGAGGACGCCCGCGCCATCCGTGACGGCGGCGGCAACGGATCGATCATCGGCAGGAACAGCTTCCAGCGCGACCGCGCGGATGCGCTTGCGATGCTCGACAAGCTGGTGAGCATCTACAAGGGCGGCGAATAAGGGCGTCGGCATCGCGCCAACAACGCCGGATTCCGACGACGCAGATCAGACGACGCGGATCCGGGCGAACCCGGATCCGCAAGACCGGCAAACCCCTAGAACGGGCTTTCGGGATAGTAGTACTGGGCCGCGTTCTCTGGCGTGATGAGGACCGAGCCGATGGTGAATGTGCCCGAAACCGGTGCGTTCGAGGTCATCCCAACCGCCGTCATCTCGATCGCCGTGGCGATCATCGACGGCGGATAGGTCACGTCGGCCGGGATCATGCTGTCGCCGTCCATCACGCGCTTGACCATCTCCTTCATGCCTGCCCCGCCGAGCACGAACTGTACATCATCGCGCCCCGCCGCATCGATGGCGGCCAGAACGCCCACGGCCATGTCGTCATCCGATGCCCAGACCGCGTCGATCTGATCGTGCTTGGACAGGAAATCCTGCATCACGTTGAAGCTGTCGTCGCGGTTCCAGTTGCCGTGTTCCATATCGACGATCTCAATGCCGGAGCCTTCGATGGCGGATTCGAACCCCTCCACCCGCTCGTTGTCGATCGTTGTGGGGATGCCGCGAAGCACGACGATCTTGCCGCCGTCCGGCATCATCTCGGCCATGTATTCGCCCGACACCCGGCCAAAGCCCGGATTGTCGCCCGCCACATAGAGATCCTCGATCCCGTCCTGGGACAGTCCGCGATCCACCACGGTTACCCAGACGCCGCTGTCGGCAACGGCCTTGACGGGCGAGGTCAGCGGCTCTGACTCAAAAGGCAGCACGACCAGCGCGGCGATATTGCGCGTGGCGACCATATCCTCGATGTCGTTGACCTGAGTGCCCGGATCGGACGCCGTGGCCAGCACGAAATCCAGGTTGGGATAGACCTCTTCCAGCCTCTTGACCGTTTCCTGGGCGTGGAAATTCATCCCCCCCGCCCAGCCGTGGGTCGCGGCCGGGATCGACACTCCGATCACGCGGGTTTCGCCATCCTGTGCGCCCGCCGCTGCAACCGTCAGTGTCAGGGCCGTGCAACCGGCCAGTATCGTCCTGGTAAAACTCATTGTCTTTTCTCCCTAAGGTGGCGAAGCGTTCAGCCCTTCGCCTTGGCCTCTCGCTGCAGGATCACGGCGAGAATGATGATGATTCCCTGGATCGCGCCGTTCAGATAGGGCGACACCAGATCGGTCAGGTTCAGGATGTTGTCGATCAGGCTGAGGATCAGAACCCCGATCACCGTGCCCCAGACGCGGCCGAACCCGCCCCTGAGGACGGTGCCGCCGATGATGACGGCGGCAATCGCCTCAAGCTCCCACAGCACGCCGGTGGACGCCGATGCGGAGCCGAGCCGCGGGACGTACATGATCGTCGCCACCCCCACCAGCAGCCCCAGCATCGCGTAGGTCAGCAGGCGGGTGCGGTTCACATCCACATTGGAATAATGCGCCACATGCTCGTTCGAGCCGGTGGCGGCACAGTGCCGACCGAACCGCGCGCGGCTCATCAGCACCTCGCCGCAGATGACGCACAGCGCGAAGACGATGATCGGCCAGCTGACGCCGAGGATCCCGTCGAAATAGACCGGCCGATAGAACGTGCGCAGCCCGAAATCCAGCGACAGGGTGCCCCCGTCGGCCAGCCACGTCACCAGACTGCGATAGATGCCCATCGTGCCGAGCGTGACGATGAACGCCTCGATACCGAGCGTCGTGATGAGGAACCCGTTGATCAGCCCCGCGACGATGCCCGCGACGATCGCCACCGCCATGCCCAGCAGGATGATCGGGATTCCGATGCCCATGGCCGGCAGCGCGGCGTTCATCACCAGGATCATCAGTCCTGCGATGAACGCCGCCATGGACCCCACCGACAGGTCCAGCCCGCCCGCGGTGATCACGAACGTCATGCCGACCGCGATGATGCCGATGAAGGCCGAGCGTGCGAGGACATTGCCGATGTTGGCCGCACCGAGGAAGTTCGGGTTCATCGCGGCGCCGATCAGGATCAGCGCGATGAGCGCGACCACCGGGCCCAGCACGCTCATCGACGGGAGGGACCGGCGCGGGCCGGTGTTCAATGTTTCCGACACCATCACGCCACCCTTTCGGAAATATCTGCGCCGACGCCCATGGCAAGGCGCACGACCGCATCTTCGGTGATGTCGTCGCCCGACAGCATCCCTGCGATGCGACCCGACCGCATGACCATCACCCGGTCCGACAGACCGATCACCTCCTGCATCTCGGACGAGATCATGATTATTCCATGTCCGTCATCTGCAAGCTGTCGAAGGAAGCCATAGATCTGCTGCTTGGTACCGATGTCGATGCCCCGGGTCGGTTCGTCGGCGATCAGGATCCTCGGGTCGGACTGCATGACCTTTGCGAGCAGAAGCTTTTGCTGGTTGCCGCCGGACAGGTTTCCGACGCGCATGTCGCGCCGCCCGCCCCGGATATCGAACGTGTCGATTGCGCCATCCAGCGCGCGCTCTTCGGCGGCCCTGTCGATCAGGATTCCGCCGAATCTGTGCAGGGACTGAAGCGTCAGGTTCACCCGCAGGCCCTTGTCCAGCAGCAGGCCGCGCAGCTTGCGGTCCTCCGTCAGATAGCAAAGCCCGTTTTTCAGGGCGTCGGAGGGCCGCTCGATCCTGACCGTCCGACCGGCGATCTCGATGCGCCCTGCGCGCGCCGGTCGCAGACCGCACAGCCCCTCCATCGCCTCGGTGCGCCCCGATCCGATCAACCCTGCGATCCCGAGGATTTCGCCGCGATGCAGATCGAAGCCGATCCCGCCGGCATGTCCGGGCACGTCGAGCCCCTCGACCCTCAGCATCACCTCCCGGTCCGGCTTGGCCCGCCGCTTGTCGGGATAAAGGTCGGACACGTCGCGCCCGACCATTGCCGTTGCCATGGCGTCCTCGCTGATCTGGCGCGTCGGTCCGTGATGGACCGGCGTGCCGTCCCGCAACACCGTGATGCGGTCGGCGATTTCCGCGACTTCGCCCAGCTTGTGGGATGTGAACAGGATCGCGGTGCCAGCGTCGCGCATCGCGCGCACCAGATCGAACAGCACCGCGGTCTCGGCGCCGGTCAGCACCGCCGTCGGTTCGTCCATCACCAGCACACGGGCATCGCGGCTCAGCGCCTTGGCGATCTCGACCATCTGCTTGTCGGAATTGGACAGGCGGGCCACCGGTGCGTCGGGGTCAACGGTGCACTTTACCCGGTCCAGATACTCCCGGGTCAGGCGACGCATCCGCGCCTTGTCGAGCAGCCAGCCACGCCGCAATTCACGCCCCAGAAAGATGTTCTGCTCGACCGTCAGTTGCTCGGCCAGATTGAACTCCTGGTGGATCATCACGATGCCCGCCGTCTCGCCGTCGTGCAGCGATCCGAACGTCACCTCGCGCCCGTCCAGAAGGATCCTGCCCGATGTCGCGGCAAGGTAGCCCGCCAGGATCTTCATCGTCGTGGATTTGCCCGCCCCGTTTTCGCCGATCAGCGCCAGAACCTCGCCCGCGTTCAATTCCAGATCGACCCCGTGCAGCACCTCGACCGGACCAAAGCTTTTGGTGATGCCATCCAGCGCCAGGACGGGTGTGTCCGTCATAGCGCCACCCAGACTGCGTTTTCCTCTGACGACCTCACACTGGCGCGGATGAAGGCCATGCCTTCGATCCCCGCCGCCATGCCCGGCAGCCGGCCCATCGCCGCGTCGCGCGCCTGTCCGCCCTGAACGGCGCGGATTGCATCGGCGGTCTCTGAATAGATGTTGGCGAACCCTTCAAGATAGCCTTCGGGATGGCCCGCCGGCAGACGGCTGACGGCGTTCGCCGCGTCCGATGCCCCTGCCCCGCTGCGGGTGATCCGGCGTGCGGGCTCTCCGAGAAGCGTGAGCCAGAGATGGTTCGGATCCTCCTGCGCCCATTCCAGACCGCCGCCATCCCCGTAGACCCGCAGGCGCAGGCCGTTTTCGTTGCCCGGCGCCACCTGACTGCACCACAGCATTCCGCGCGCGCCGCGCTCAAGGCGCAGCAGGATGTGGGCGTTGTCGTCAAGACTGCGCCCCGGCCCGAAGCAGTGCAGGTCAGCGGCCAGCTCGACCGCCCGCAGCCCGGTCACGAACGTTGCGAGGTTGTAGGCGTGGGTGCCGATATCGCCGATCGACCCGCCGGCACCTGCCCGACCGGGGTCGGTGCGCCATGCGGCCTGTTTCTGCCCTGTAGATTCAATCGCTTCGGTCAGCCAGTCCTGCGGATATTCCACCTGCACCACGCGGACGTTGCCGATCCTGCCGTCGGCGACGATCTGCTGTGCCTGTCGCACCATTGGATAGCCGGTGTAGTTGTGGGTCAGCACGAACAGCGCGTCGCTGTCGGCCACGGCACGTTCCATGGCTTCGGCGTCCTCGAAGGTGGCCGTCAGAGGCTTGTCGCAGATCACGTGGATGCCGCGCGACAGGAACTCCCGCGCGGCGGCGAAATGGACATGGTTCGGCGTCACGATGCTGACCGCCTCGATCCCGTCGGGCCTGCCTGCCTCAGCCTCGGCCATTTCCTGATAGCTGCCATAGGTGCGGTCCGGATCGAGCCCCAGCGCAGCACCGCTGGCGCGCGCGCGCGCGGGTGTCGATGACAGTGCGCCCGCGATCAGGTCATACCGGTTGTCGATGCGGCTGGCGATGCGGTGCACCGCGCCGATGAAGGCGTCGTCGCCGCCGCCGACCATGCCCAGCCGGATGCGGGTCATCACGCGATCCCCAGCAATTTGCGGTTGGTATCGTCATCGACGGCGTTGCCCGCGAAATCGTCGAAGGCATGGGGGGTGACGCGGATGATGTGGTCCTTGACGAACTGCGCGCCTTCCCGCGCGCCATCCTCGGGGTGTTTCAACGCACATTCCCATTCGACCACGGCCCAGCCATCGAAATCGTTCGCCGCCAACTTGGAAAACACCGCGCCGAAATCGACCTGGCCGTCGCCGGGGCTGCGGAACCGGCCCGCCCGGTCGACCCAGGGCTGAAACCCGCCATAGACACCCTGCCGGCCCGTCGGGTTGAATTCGGCATCCTTGACATGGAACATCTTGATCCGATCCGCATAGATGTCGAGGTTTTCAAGGTAGTCTAGGCATTGCAGCACATAGTGGCTGGGATCGTACAGCATGTTGCAGCGCGGGTGCCCGCCCAGCCGGTCCAAAAATATTTCGAACGTCACGCCGTCGTGCAGATCCTCCATCGGGTGGATTTCGTAGCAGACATCGACGCCCATCTCTTCGGCGTGATCGAGGATCGGCCGCCAGCGCGCGGCAAGTTCGTCGAACGCGGTTTCGACCAGCCCTTCGGGGCGCTGCGGGAACGGATAGAGGAACGGCCAGCACAGCCCGCCCGAAAACGTCACGTGCTGTCCGATCCCAAGGTTGCGCGACGCGCTCAGCGCCTTTTTGATCTGCTCGACCGCCCAGGCCTGACGCTCTTTCGGCTTGCCCTGCACCGAGGGGTGGGCAAACCCGTCGACCCAGGCATCATATGCCGGATGCACCGCAACAAGCTGGCCCAGGATATGGCTGGACAGGTCCGTCACCTCGACGCCGTTGTCGCGCGCCTGACCCGCCCATTCGTCGCAATAGTCGCGCGATGTCGCCAGACGGTCCAGATCCACCAGCCGCGCGTCCCAGACCGGCACCTGCACCCCCTTGTAGCCGCAGTCGGCCGCCCATCCGGTGATGGCATCCCACGAATTGAACGGAGCGTCGCTTCCGGCGAACTGTGCCAGAAACAGACCCGGCCCCTTGATGGTCTTCATAGTCCCCTCCCTTTCATCCCTCAGACGTAGCGGTTGACGATGTTCTCCAGCCGCTCCTGCCGCCCCGATCTCGGCTGCGGCTCGATCCCTTCCGCCTCCACCCGCGCAGCGGCGGCTTCCAGCCCGCCCGCCAGCATGGACCCTGCGGCGTCACTGTTCCATCCGGCATATCTGTCGTCGCGCATCGCTTCGATGGTGCCGTCCTCCAGCATGGCGGCGGCGGCCTTCAGTCCCCGTGCGCAGACATCCATGGCACCCGCATGGGCGGCGATCAGATCGACGGGATCCAGTGACTGGCGGCGAAGCTTGGCGTCGAAATTCGTCCCCCCGCGGGTGAATCCCCCTGCGCGCAGAACTTCGTAGTAGGCCAGCGCCACTTCGGGCACATTGGCCGGAAACTGGTCGGTGTCCCACCCCGACTGGTAATCGTTGCGGTTCATGTCGATGGACCCGAGGATGCCGAGTTCCCGCGCCAGAGCCAGCTCATGTTCGAACGAATGGCCCGCGAGAATGGCGTGGCCCTGTTCGATGTTCACCTTCACCTCGCGCTCGAGCCCGAAATCCTTAAGAAAGCCATAGACCGTCGCCACGTCGTGATCGTACTGGTGCTTGGTGGGCTCCTGCGGTTTCGGCTCGATCAGGATCTGGCCGTCGAACCCGATCTTGTGCGTGTATTCCACGGCCATCTGCAAGAACCGCCCGGCCTGCCGCCTCTCGCGGCCCATGTCGGTGTTCAGCAGCGTTTCATAGCCTTCGCGCCCGCCCCACAGCACGTAGTTCTGGCCGCCGAGCTTTTTCGTGGCGTCCATGCAGGCTTTGACCGTGGCGGCGGCATAGGCGAACACGTCCGGGTCAGGATTCGTCGCGGCACCGGCCATCCAGCGGCGGTGCGAGAACAGGTTGGCGGTTCCCCACAGAAGACCGACGCCGGTTTCCTCCATCTTCAGGCCGAAATAATCGGTGATCTCGTCCAGCCTGTCGCGGCTTTGCGCGAACGTATCCGCCTCGGGCCGGATATCGGCGTCGTGCCAGCAGAAGAACGGCACCCGAAGGATGCGAAACATCTCGAACGCCACGTCGGCCTTGATCCTGGCGCGCCCCATGTCGTCCTGCGGAAACCACGGCCGCGCAAAGGTCGCGCCACCGAAGGGATCGCCTCCTTCCCACGCAAAGGAATGCCAGTAGGCGACCGAAAACCGCAGATGATCGGACAGTGTCTTTCCCATGACCGTCGCATCCGCGTCATAATGACGAAAGCTCAGGTCGGACGCGCCGTCCGGTCCTTCGTATTCAAGCGGGGCGATATCGGCGAAAAAGTCGGTCATGGGGCGATGTGTCCTTCAGACGATGCGGTGGTCGGCGGCGGCAGGTTGTCCCGCACGTAAATGGCCGGAACGATCGGGTCCGAGTTCACCGCGCCCTTGCGATCGGCGATCTGGCGAAGGCGCGCCAGCACGCGGCCGACCTCCTCCTGCGGTCGCTGGTCGATGACCACGTCGATCAGGCCGGTTTCCAGCGCGCGGCGGGAATGGGCGACCAGTTCGTGCAGCACCACGACAGGCCGTGCCCGCCCGGGCGGCAAAGCCTCGATCACGCGGATCAGGCCGGAATTGCCGGCGCCGGCATTGTAGATGGCCGTGATGCCGGGATCGGCCGCCAAGGCATCGCCCACCCTCCTCTCGACGATCTCGTGGCGGTCCCGGCCCTCGATCTCGGGCAGCAGGGTCAGGGGAGAGCCGTCAAGGACGGCGCGAAAACCCGCCAGCCGCTGGGCATGGTCGCGCGCCGCCATCGCACCGACCACGGGCAGGACGCGCCCGGCGGC
>JBGTLJ010000179.1:0-2921 GCA_041744175.1 Oceaniglobus sp.
CTGACCCCCTCTCAGCAGAATTTCCAGACAACAGGTTGCTCAATCAACATCCTCTGGCCGGGGGCGGCGATGGATTGGGCCACATAGTCGGCCCGCAAGATATCGGCCCAAACCGATTTGGTCAGCTTGTCACCGCGATACTATAGCGCGACAATCTGGGTGAGACGCTGGCGACAATCAGGATGGGATCCTATGTCGCGGCATCTGTGACGGTATCATCGTTTTTGTCGCGGGCAAGATTTTCTTCGTCTGCTGATTGTCGCTCCGCGTCAATTAGCGGTGTATTCTTGATTGTCGCGTAGGTGGCAGGCCTCCCTCGCTTGCGTTTGGCCTCGAGTGCGGATCGGCGCCTGTAGCTCTCAACATTCATCTCGAAGATGGTCGCATGATGAACAAGCCTGTCGACGGCTGCGAGGGTCATGGCCGGGTCTGGAAAGACCCTATTCCATTCGCCGAACGGCTGATTGGCGGTGATCAGGATGGAGCGCCTTTCGTATCGCGCCGAGATGAGTTCGAAGAGAACACTGGTCTCGGCCTGATCCTTGGTGACATAGGCAAGGTCATCGAGGATCAGCAGATCGAATTTGTCGAGCTTGGCGATGGCGGCCTCGAGTTGCAATTCGCGGCGGGCAACCTGCAGTTTCTGGACCAGATCTGTGGTTCTGGTGAACATGACCCGCCAGCCGTTCTCGATCAGCGCCAAGCCGATGGCGGCGGCGAGGTGGCTCTTACCGCCGCCGGGTGGGCCGAACATAAGGACATTTGCGCCCTGGGCCAGCCAGCTATCGCCTGCGGCCATAGCCATTACCTGCGCCTTCGAGATCATCGGAACAGCGTTGAAGTCGAAGCTGTCCATGGTCTTGCCGGAGGGCAACTGCGCTTCGGCGAGATGACGGGCGACCCTGCGGTGAGCGCGTTCAGCAAGTTCGTGCTCTGCGATGGCGGCCAGGAAACGCGCGGCCGGCCAGCCTTCCTTGTCGGCTTGCTCGGCGAACTGTGGCCAGAGGGTCTTGATGGTGGGCAGCCGCAGGTCGTTCAGCATGATGCCGAGGCGGGCCGCGTCAACGGTGTGAGAGGTCTTCATGAACGTTCTCCCGCTTTGTCTGCCGATCCGACGAGGGCTTCATAGCTGTCCAAGGAGACGGACCGCACCGTGACAGTCGGCAAGCTGGCCGGGTCCGGCGCGAACCTGCTGCGTAGGATACCAAGATCAGGCAGATCACCGGCCTCGAGGATCTTGGCCAGTTCCAGTGCCAGCGCAGCCTCGCAATTGCGGTCATGGGCAAGGCTGAGTAGCTCGACCGTGGCCTTGCAGGCCTGCCGTTCAGGCAATCGGGCGGCAAGCGCCTCGAATACCCGCCGATACTCTGCCCGTGGGAAGAGCTTGTCGCGATAGACGAGATGCAAAAGAGCCATGGGCTTTTTACGCAGCGAATGGATGACATGGTGATAGTTCACCACCTGGTCGTGTTTGCCATTCGCCTTCGCCCGCCCCCTGGGCAGCGTCATCAGGTGGGTCCCACCAATAAACAGATCCAGCCGGTCGTCGAACAGGCGCACGCGCAGCCGGTGACCGATCAGGCGCGAGGGCACGGTGTAGAAGACCTTGCGCAGGATGAAGCCTCCGGTGCTGGTGACGGTGACGATCACCTCCTCAAAATCCGTGCTGCGGCGTTCGGGCAGGTCCTGAAGATGCGGACGCTCGACCGCTATCCCCTTGCCATGAGATGCGTTCCGCCGACCGACGATCTCGTCGACAAACGCACGGTAGGCTCCGAGGTCTTCGAAGTCAGAGCTGCCGCGCATCAGCAGCGCATCTCGGATCGCGCCTTTGAGATGCCCATGCGCGCTTTCGATTGAGCCGTTCTCGTGCGCCACGCCCTTGTTGTTGCGTGTTGGCGTCATCTTGTAATGGGCACACAGAGCCTCGTAGCGCGCGGTGAGATCGGTCTTGGCTTGCGCATCAAGGTTGCGGAAGGCGGCCGATAGGCTGTCGCTGCGATGGTAAAGCGGGACGCCGCCCGCCGACCAGAGCGCATTCTGAAGCCCCTCGGCCAGGGCGACGAAACTCTCGCCGCCGAGAATGACATGGGCATGACCGAAGCCCGACCATGGCAGGCGGAAGTGGTAGAGCAGATGCTCCAGGGGATGACCCGCGAGTGTAACGCCGAGAGGCCCCATGTCGGTAAAGTCCGACATCCCGAGCCGACCCGGCTCGTGAACCTGACGAAAGATTACCTCCCGGTCCTCCCCGTGAATAGCGCGCCAAGCACGGATCCTTCGCTCCAGCGTCCGGCGAATGCCCGGCTGCAAATCGGGATGGCGGCGCAGCATCTCTTCGTAAATGGCCACCGGGCGCAGTCCCGGTGCGGCGCGCAACATCGGCACGACTTCCGCGTCAAATATGTGCTCCAACGGATCGGCCCGCCGCCGCTCCCTCGGCGGGGTCTTCTGCGACGGCAGCCGGGGATCTTGCACAATCCGATAGGCGGTTGCCCGGCTCATTCCCGCCTTCGCGGCGGCGGTCTCGATAGGGTGGTCTTGTCTCAGCTTCATGAAAAATCTCGTCTGATGATCGGTTACATGGCACCCCGGCACAAAAGTGGTTCTCCAGTCTTGAAAACCACAAGCGTAGCGGGCCGACCCCGATCATAGACCCCAAAATCGGGCGCAGCGGCGGGTGTGTGCCTCCGGTCGGGCTACGCCCTCCCTTCGACACACA
Organism: Oceaniglobus sp.; assembly: GCA_041744175.1. Lineage (GTDB taxonomy): Bacteria > Pseudomonadota > Alphaproteobacteria > Rhodobacterales > Rhodobacteraceae > Oceaniglobus. Next base: position 2,723 of record JBGTLJ010000179.1, read on the forward strand.
CCCGCCGCAACGTCTCATCCTGATTGACGCTGAGTCTCATCCAGTTTGTCGCGCTGCAGCGATACACCGCCTTGCCGCAATGGCCCGACACCGGCTTGAAGAACAAATGGCGTCGTGAAGGCCTTAACTCATGGGCGTTTTGGGGCGTCACCATCCGGGTTTGCGGTATTGCCGCCAAACGTTGGGTCAGAGCTGTCGA
>JBGTLJ010000180.1:0-2796 GCA_041744175.1 Oceaniglobus sp.
CGCCGACGAACGCGGGCCTGCGATAGCCAAGCGCCACCAGATGCCGCCCCAGCAGCGCGCCCGCCGCCCCATGGTCCATGCCAAGGCAGATGTCGATGGGGTCGTCGCAGACGTCCCATGTCTCCAGCGTCGGAATGCGCGCCGCGCGCAGCATCTCGCGCACCGCCGGATCGTGATGCACCCCGCTCAGAACGATCCCGGCCGGGCGCCACGACATCAGCCTCTCGACCCAGCGCAGCTCTGCCGCCTCGCTGTATTCCGTGGTATCGATCACGCTGGAATAGCCCTGCATCTCGATGGTGCCGCGCATTCCGGCCAGGATATCTGCGAAGACATCATTGAACAACGTCGGCAGCGACACTCCGATCAGCGTCGATCCCGCCATCGACAGGGCCCGCGCGTTGCTGTTGGGCACATACCCAAGCCGCCGCGCGATGGCCAGGATCTCCTCGCGCTTGACCGCCGACACACCCTCGACCCCGCGCATGGCGCGCGACACCGTCATCAGGCTGACACCCGCCTCGCGTGCCACCGCGTGGATGCCGTCCTTTGCGCCCACATCACCGCCCTTCCCGCAAATGCCGACTACGTTAACGATAACTCGAATCGCCCAACGAGTCCATATGCGCCTCTGTGCGATGCTGTAGGGTAAGCGGACAGCCGGGGAAGGGACGCCAGAGTGCCAGAGATCGTTTTTGATCGGGTAGAGAAATCCTACGGCAACGTGCGTGTGCTGCCTCCGCTGGACCTGAAGTTGGACGACGGCGAATTCACCGTTCTCGTCGGGCCGTCCGGATGCGGCAAGTCGACCACGCTGCGGATGCTCGCCGGGCTCGAGGCGCTGTCGGGCGGCGAGATCTACTTTGACGGCCGACCCATCGGGCGGCTCGAACCCAAGGAACGCGACATCGCCATGGTGTTCCAGGATTACGCGCTCTATCCGCACATGAATATCGCGCGCAACATGTCCTTTGCCCTGCGTCTTGCCCGCACCCCGAAGGCGGAAATCGACGAAAAGGTGCAGCGCGTCGCCGACATGCTGAACATCGGCCACCTGCTGGATCGCAAACCCGCCGAACTGTCCGGCGGCCAGCGCCAGCGTGTCGCCATGGGTCGCGCCATGGTGCGCGACGCCGGCACGTTCCTGTTCGACGAACCGCTCTCCAACCTCGATGCAAAGCTGCGTGCCAAGATGCGCACCGAACTGGCAGAGATGCGCAACACCATCGACAAGAACATGGTCTACGTCACCCACGACCAGGTGGAGGCGATGACCCTGGGTGACCGGATCGTGGTGATGTCCGACGGCGTGATCCAGCAGCAGGGCAGCCCCGAAGAGCTGTTCAAGGAACCTCTCAACAAGTTCGTCGCGGGCTTCATCGGCAGCCCGACGATGAACTTCCTCGACGGCACGCTGTACGACGAAGCCGGTCGGCTGCATGTGCGCGGTCAGGGGTTTTCGCTGCCCCTGCCGGACGCGCTGGTGCGGCGGCTCAAATCCGGGACGCGGGACGTGTCGCTGGGCCTGCGTCCCTCGTCGATCCTCGTGGATGCGCCGGAGCGTCCGCAGATCGACTTGCGCGTCATCGTGTCCGAATATCTCGGGGCGCAATCGGTGCTCGTGACCCGCTGCGGCGATGTCGACGTGCTGGTCGAGGCCGCCAGCACGAGCCCCATCGCGCCCGGAACCGCCCGTGGCTTCGGCGTGGCGATCGAGGAACTCATGGTGTTCGACAAGGAAAGCGGCCTGCGGCTCTGATCCGGGCGGCGGGCGCCATACGAAACGACAACGACGGCATTCAGGGAGGAACCAACATGCTGCAACTCAGAACCACCTTCACCGCGCTGGCCTGCGCCACGCTCATGGGCCCCGCGCTCGGGGCGACGACGGCCATCGCCAACCCCTACGAGGAATACGCGGGCACCACGCTGGTGGCGAACTTTCCTGCCCACCCGCACTATGACGCGGTGCGCCAGGTGCTGCCCGCCTTCACCGAGGAAACCGGCATCGAGGTCGAGGTCGATCAGCTCGAATACCTCAAGATGCGCGAACGCCAGACGCTGGAGCTGACGCGCGACGAAGGCGACTACGACCTGATCTCATACGTGGTGTTCTCCAAGGCCGACTATGTCTTCGCCGACCAGCTGGAAAACCTCGCCCGGTACTTCATGAACCCGAAACTGGCCGATCCGAACTACCACGCCGACGATCTGATCGACGGCTACGTGCAGAACATCGGTGTCGCGGGCGGCACCAAGGGCTATCTGCCGGGCGCCACCGGATCGCTGTTCGGCATACCGTTCGGCGCCGAAACCTCCGTGCTGGCCTATCGCAAGGACATCTTCGAAAAGCACGGCCTCGACGTGCCGGAAACCTACGAACAGCTTCTCGACGTTGCCTGCAGGATCCCCGAGCTTGAGCCTGGCATGGGCGGCATGGCATCGCGCGCCGCCTCGGGCCACCAGGCGTCGCACGCGTTCCTTTTGCACCTCGCCCCGCTGGGCGGCCGGGTGTTCGACGACAACTGGGAACCGGTCATCAACAACGAGGCCGGGCTGGCCGCCGCAAACGCGCTGAAGACCATCGTCGATTGCGGCCCCGAGGGCGGCACGACCTTCGGCCCCTCAGAGGCCGCCGCAGCCTTCATGCAGGGTCAGGCCGCGATGTTCATGGATTCCATTGCCTTCGCCGCCGGGTTCGAGGATCCGGCCAACAGCACCGTCGTCGGCAACGTCGGCTGGGCGCTGCACCCGATGGGCGTGAAGCGCGCGAGCCAGACCGGCGGTTTCGGCATC
>JBGTLJ010000181.1:0-1793 GCA_041744175.1 Oceaniglobus sp.
CCCACGCGATCTCGACCGGGGCGCTGTCCTGCACCCCCAGCATCAGCGCCGCCAGCAGCACCAGAAGCACGCTCCAGACCGGCCAGAAACACCGCGTGAGCCGTTCTGCCACCATCCCCATGCGGGTCAGGGCCAGCGGGCGGCGCAGGGTGTCAAAGGCGGGATGGGTCATCGGCTCGGCCCTCAGTTTGGCGGCGGCGTCATGGTCAAGTTGCCTCGGCACTGCCGCATTGGCACGACCGCTTATGTGCGATACGGCCGTCGCTCTACAGCCATAAGGGTATGGTATCGCGTTCCAGCATTTCGTCAAACGTCGGACGTGCGCGGATTACGGCGAATTGATCGCCGCTCACCATGACCTCGGGGATCAGGGGGCGCGAATTGTACTCCGACGACATCACCGCCCCGTAGGCGCCGGCGCTGCGGAACGCCACCAGATCGCCCGCCGCCAGAGTCGGCAGCGCACGGCGCCGCGCGAATGTGTCGCCGCTTTCGCAGACCGGACCGACGATGTCGTAAAGCTCTGTGGCGGCCCCCGGCGCGGGTTCGCGCAGCGGCACGATATCGTGGTGTGCGCCATACATTGCAGGGCGGATCAGATCGTTCATCGCCGCATCGAGTATCGCGAACTGCCGCTCTTCGCCCTGCTTCACATAGATCACGTCGGCCACCAGCACGCCCGCGTTGCCGGCGATCAGGCGCCCCGGCTCGATCTCGATCTCGCATCCGAGATCGCCCAGCGTCGCATGCACCATCTCTCCATAATCGGACGGCAACGGCGGGTCGGCATTGCTTCGCTCATAGGGGATGCCCAGACCGCCGCCCAGATCCAGCCTGCCTATTTCGTGACCATCGGCGCGCAATTGGCCCGTCAGCGCGGCGATCTTTGCATAGGCCGCACGGAACGGCGCAAGATCGGTGATCTGGCTGCCGATGTGCACATCGATGCCGATCACCCGCAGCCCGGGCAGCGTTGCGGCAAGGGCAAAGACGGCGCGGGCGCGCGAGATCGGAATGCCGAACTTGTCCTCCTTGCGCCCGGTGGCGATCTTTTCGTGGGTGCCGGCGTCCACGTCCGGGTTCACCCGGATGGTGATCGGCGCGACGGTGTCCAGCGACAGGGCGACGGCGTTCAGCGCCGCCATCTCGGGCTCGCTTTCCACGTTGAACTGGCGGATGCCGCCCGTCAGCGCCAGTCGCATCTCTGCAGAGGTCTTGCCGACGCCGGAAAACACGATCCTGTCGCCCGGAACCCCGGCGGCGCGGGCGCGCCGGTATTCGCCCCCCGATACCACATCCATCCCGGCCCCCAGATCGCCCAGCAGCTTGATCACCGCCAGATTGGAATTGGCCTTCATCGCATAGCAGATCAGATGGTCCATCCCCGCCAGCGCCTCGTCGAACAGCCGGTAATGGCGCGACAGGGTCGCGGCGGAATAGCAATAGAACGGCGTGCCCACACTGGCGGCGATATCGGCCAGCGCCACATCCTCGGCGCAGAGGTGCCCGTCACGATAGAGGAAGTGATCCATGTGGCTCCTTGCCGCTGCGGGGTCCGGTTGCTCTTATCCACCGCCGCCTGGATTGGCAATTCGCGGGAAAATGACGCGCCCGAACCCTTGCGCAAGGGTTCACAGGGCGCCCGCGCCCTCCTACAGGTTTCATACGCAATTATGACGGGTTTCAGACGGCGGTATTCTGCCTCAGCCCAAGGATGGCGCGGGCCAGATCCGGGGTCGCCACGGGCCTGCCGTGGCGCGCACAGATCTCTGCGGTGCGGGCGACAAGGGCGG
>JBGTLJ010000182.1:0-5369 GCA_041744175.1 Oceaniglobus sp.
GCGCGCGCAGCATGAAGGCAGTATCGTCAAGCAGCCCTATTGCGCCACCGATCTGAAGCGCCGCAATCCGCCAGACCCCGCCGACGAAATGCGGTTCGGTCAGGTAATCGCCCGGACCGCCGAGCCAGAGGACATCGCAAACAGGGATGCCGTCGAGATGGAACTGCCCCGAGGCGGTCGCGCGCATCCCCTGCATGCGCCAGACCGAGGTGTCGGCGCGGGCCATGTCGCAGACATCCACAAGCCCGAGCCGCACCTGCGGGCCGGACGAGACCGTCACCACCGCATGGGTGACGGTGCCAAGGCCGGAGGCGAAATCCTTGGACCCCGTGAGGATGGTTCCGTCCGGCGAGGGTATGACCGGCACGTCGCCATCGGCACCCCAGACGCCAAGGAATGCACCGTCCGCGACCAGCGCATCGACCTGCGCGGCGGTCCGGGCGCCGCCATGGACCTGCGCAAGGTAGAGGGCATTGACGTGTCCCTCCCACAGCCGCCCGACGGGCAGGTTGGCGGCGCCGACGCGGCGCAGACGTTCGGCGGTCAGATCCGGGTCGGACGCTCCGTCGTCGGTCAGCCATCCGGCCTGACGCAGCAAGGCAATGGATGCGCCGATGGGTTCGATGCCCGCTTCCTGTTGCCCGGCGGCGGCATCGAGCATGGCGACAATTGTATCGAGAGCAACCGCATCCGTCGTTCGGTGGACTGTCTCGACAGCCTGGTCGCGCACCATTGCGGTCGGTGGGGTCATCTATGCCACCCTGCGTGCCGTTGTTGCGCCGATGTCGTCCAGTCTCAGGATATCGGCCCATCGCCCGACGACGGTATCGAGGCCGAAGTCCGCGTTTCCCCGGACGATCAACGGCGCTGCGCGCCACTCTCGCAGGCGGTCGACGATCATGGCGGTGTTTGTCCCGTCGATCAGCTGCGCGGGGTCACCCACGACTTCTGCATTCGCGCCCAGATCACGATGTACAAGGACCGGCAGACCCACGGCGTTGGCCTCGGCCAGCACGAGGCCGAAAGTCTCGGCGAATGTATTCTGCGGATAGAACAGACACAGCGCCTTGCGCATTTCGGCGATGAGGGACTCATGCGGCAGGGTTCCGAGAAAGCTGACGCCTTCCGGAACAGGCCCGGTGTTCCAGGCCAGATAGCCGGGATCGGCCACCGCGAGGGTAAGGCCGGAGATCGCCGCACGCGCGGCGCTGAACTGTCTGAACACCTGCGCCAGACCCTTGTGCGGTGAGCTGGCAAACAAAAGCCGGTCTGGATCGCGCGGCGTGGTGTCGGGGCACAGGCTATCCGCGATCGGGTTGTGGATATGGTCGATCTGCAGCGGAGTATCGCCGCCGAGGAACGTGCGAAGCTGTGCCGCATGGCTCTGCGAGACGCAGACGACCCCTATGTCGGCGCTGTTTAGCGCCACGGCCATTGCCCGGTTGTGTCGGCCGGGATGGATGTGAAGCCACAGAAGGATGCGCGCCTGAACGTGGGCCTTGCGCAGCTTGCACGCGACCTTCCACGAATTGATGACCAGAAACGTCGTCGCCGCCCCCGGAACGAAGGCATCGTCCAGTGGCAGCATCCTGCCCGCAGGTGTCGCCTCGGCACTGTCCCGGCCTTTTTGGTAATGGACGACCGTTGTCCGCGGCCCGAGCGCGCGGCTGACCCGCAGCACGGTTGCCTCGGTTCCGCCCAGACCGCCCGCCCTGAGCATTCGGGGCGTATATCCGGCGGCACAACACGGATCGACGATGGCGACGATTTCGCCGGTCATTGTGCCGCACCCTTGTCCGCCGCCGCTGCGCCCTTCGCGCGGCCAAAGCAACGCACCCGTGTGAAGCGCGCCGCGCCGGTCTTCGGCATCTCCCGCGCCCGCAGACTGTGGGGCTTGCTCACAAACGCGATCTCCGGGTCAGGCATATTCACAGGCACCGCATCGACCCGCCCTCTCGAACGCCGGACCCGAAGCTTGTCCCGGACCAATTTCCGGTCTGCAACTCGCCGGTCGCTGTCGCAAACGATGTCCTTCGACAGGGTCAGGATATCAGCAGTCTCGATCTTTGCCGATGGCAGATCCAGTACGATCCAGTCGATCTCGATGTCCAAGATCAGACGGGCCCGGAATTTGCGATCCTCGTCGATGCAGGCCCTGAAACCGCCGTTCCGGGCAAGCACCTCCTGCCGGAACAGGTCCAAATCGATGAGATTCCGTGCACGGGCGAGCGTTGGACCCGTCCGAAAGATCGACAACATGTCATCGGACATTGGGAGAGAGTGCCGGGTCGTCACGCGATGGCCCTCGGACAGGTTCAACCCGTTCAGCACCAATGCCGCTTCGATCTGAAGGACCGATTTCTGCTCGTTTCCATCCGTCCGCCCGTTCCGGTATTCATTCGCGCCGACGGCGGATCGGGGCAGGATACGCGCCTCACACAACACCTTTTCGCAAAGAAGAATGTCATTGCGTTCCTGAAACGTGACCCCATCTCCCTCGATCAGCAACAGCACAGCAATTTTCGTCTGCGCGGTGCCGATGTTGCGTGCCGGTCGGACGCAGGTGGGCGCCGGGCCGTCGATGAAGGACGAAGCCACTGCCCCGGTTTCGTCCGCCGCGCCATCCGGCAGGATACGCAGGACGGTGCGCTCGTTCAGGCTGCACCTGTCGAACAGGAAGACGCGGTCTGTGCAAGTAGGCAAGATCGAAGCGACGGCCATGGTCACCGGCAGCGATCTGCCCTGCCCGCGCAAAAGAGCCATCGGCAGCGTCAGTGTGGATACCAAAGGCAGGTTCTGCGAGGCTGACAGCTGTGAAAAGCCTGCCCTGCGATGTTGCGAGGCAATGTCGTCGCAACCGGACAGGATGGCGAGACCATGGGCCATCTGGGTATGCGGGTATCCCCCGGCCCAACGATGCCGCTGACGTTCGAGGTCTCGAAGGGAGAGCGGCAGATGACCGTAACCGACGACCTCGCCAATGAACCCTCCGCCGCAATCCTTTCGCCGCAGGCGGACTTCCATCCCAGTATCCTTGAGCGTGTTTCGACCAGACACTCCACCGACCGGGTTCCGCTCCGCACAAGAGGTCACGCACATGGTACCGGTCAGAAGCACTGTTTCGCGTCCGCCCGGTTTCGTGTCCGACGACCGATTTTGCGATGTTGCCAGAGTATCCTTCGGGTTTGACGTCCACATGTGCCGCAAGCCAGTCATACCGCTGATCGCACGACAAAGGTAAAACCTACCGATGCGTCGTCGGTGTGGAACGCTATGATGCCTGCCAGACCTGCCATGGCGGCTCCGGGAAGTGCCGTCTTATCGACCTGCGAAATCAGAAGCGGCAATCGCCTTGTCGCCGTCACCAGAGCAGCCGCCATACTTCCCCCAAGGTGGTTCTTGTCGATTCGGAAATGACACTGGCATTCGTCCGTCCGGGGTGAACGACGAAAGGGGCCGTAGGTTCCCCCAGGATCGCTCCGGTCAGGAAGGGCGAGGATCGCACTGTCCATTGCGTCGGCAGCCGCACCGCTGAGCCTTACCAGTGCCTATCCCGGCCACATCGCACGGACGGCGCCCGACATACCCGGCTTGATGGTCAAAATGACTCGGGATGGATCTTAGTCTGAACACGCTGCGAACCTGGCGGTCACACCCGCGATGAAGTCGGTCGATATGGTTCGGACGATGACCATCGGCGGCCTTTTCGCCGTTGCCGACAAGAATTGGGCCGCGATTTCGCACGCCGTCAGGAAACGTGGCACATGGGATGCTCACTTGAGAGAATGGTGACGCTGCCCCGGCGGTGATCCCGGTTGAGGTCGATGACGGACCTGCACGGCCCACGCCCTCCGGCCCGAACGGAGAGATGCCATGGGCAGGACGGTGAGCGGCGGCCACCCGGAGCTGAAGACGGCCGACCCCGGCGCGGCTTGATTGTTCCAGTGGCGAGTTTCGGTTTTGGTCAGGCATTCGCAATAACGATCCGACGACCGGGCAGCGATCATGGATCGTTTTCCCGGTTCCGACGTTGCACACCATGTGCAGGGCAAAACAGACCCTGTTTGAGTGTTCGGTGAACAAGGCAGAGGCAGATTCGAATTTGCAACGGGGTTTTGCTTGCCGGACACTGTCGTATCCGGGGCTCAGGGTCATCTCGTGACGTCGTGATGGCGAAACAGGTCAGGGAATAATTTGGAACACGTTTCAATCGATCTCTGGGCGGCCAACCTCGAACCTGCGATGCCAGACCTCGCGGCATGGCTCGCCGGTCTGGAAACGCGGGTTGCGCAGACAGCCGCCCGGGGTGGCCACATGCTCGTCCTTCCAGAGTTTGCCTGCGCCCAGTGGCTGGGCTTCGCACCCGCGGACCTGCCTGTACAGAACACCATGGGATGGCTCTTCGAATGCGGAGAGATCGCGCTGGATGCCATTGTCGGCATGGCCGCGACCTACGGCATCTCCATCCTCGCTGGCACGATCCCTTGCGCGGCGCCGCCAGTCGACGGCATCCCCGCCTACTGGAACCGCGCCTGGCTGGTTACTCCCGACGGCCTCCGTCACAGCCAGGACAAGCTGAGCCTGACACCACTGGAGGCAAATGGCGCGGGCGGCATCACCGTCCATGGCAAGACGATCAACGTCATCAGGTGGAACGGTCTGCGGATCGCCATGATCATCTGTCTGGACAGCGAATTTACCCATCTCTGGTCGCGACTGGGGAAGCTCGACCTTGATCTGATCATCATTCCCGCCAAGACGGACATGATCACCGGCTACAACAGGGTCTTCGCCTGCGCGCGGGCGCGGGCGATCGAGTTGCAGACGGTAGTCTGTGCCCTGGGCGCCGTGGGAGTGCCCTTCGGACAGGCTTTGACAGATACCGGGGTCGGAGGCGCCGGTGTCTTCCTGCCCTGTGACGTCGGCGTCTCGCTCGATGGAATTCATGCGATGCTTGCACCCCAAACCGCGTCGATGATGACCGATCACGTTCTCATGGCAGCCGATATTCCGGTTGGCGCCTGCCGCAGACTGCGCAACGGGCACGCCGAGGCAGAGGTCTGCCCGGCGAACTGGAAGGCGGACCATCTCATCGTCAACGATCCCGATGTTGCGTCGGAGGCGGCCTAGCAACTGTATTTCTCAGGCGGCCTGATTGGTCCATTTCAGACGAGATTTGCAAAGCTCGTTCGCGATTGGACGAGCTTTCGAGCAACTGCTGTGATGACAACCTTATGTGGTTTTCCGGCGGCGCGAAGCCGGTCAGCAAATATCTTCAGGACTGGGTTGTGATGGCTGGCGACAAGGGCCGCCTGGAACATGACGTGTCGCAGCTGACGCCGGCCTCCTCCAATGGCGCGCTCGCCGCG
>JBGTLJ010000183.1:0-2383 GCA_041744175.1 Oceaniglobus sp.
GACGGAACCGGCGACAGCGCCACGGGCGGCGGCATTGGCGATCTGTCGCTGTCGGGCGTTCCCTGCGTCGGCGCGCGCCTGCGGGACGGTGCCGCCACCGGCCATTTCGACGGCAAGATCGAAGCCCCCGCCATTGCGGTGGATGGCGTCCCGCTCTGTGCGTGGGATTTCGCCCGCGACATCCCCACCGCCACCGCCCCGGCACTGGTCGGCTCCGACCTGACGCTGGTCAACCATCCCACCCGCGCCGTCACCGGATCGGCATGGGAAGGATCGGAAATGAACTGGTCCCACCGGCCAGACCACTACGCCGCCATCCACTTTCACCATGACGACATCTACGATTTCGGCTGGGATACGGATTTCACGCTGACCCTGCCCGCCGACATGCCGTCCGGCGTCTATGTGATGCGGATCGCCTGCGACGGTCACGAGGATGCGATCCCGTTCTTTGTCTGCGCGCCCCGGGGCCGGGCATCGGCGAAACTGGCGGTGCTGGTGTCGACCTTCACCTACGCCGTCTATGGCAATCACGCCCGCCCCGATTATCGCCCGTCCTGGCAGGACCGGATCCGTAAGTGGGGCGCCTATCCCCACAACCCGGCCGAACATCCCCGATACGGGCTGTCGACCTACAACTATCACGCCGACGGATCGGGCATCTGCCACGCCTCGCACCTGCGCCCGATGTTCAACCTGCGCCCCGGCTACCTGACCTTTGGCGATGCCACCTGTTCGGGGTTGCGCCACTTTCCCGCCGACATGCACCTGATCGCCTGGCTCCATGCCAAGGACATCCCATATGACCTGATCACTGACCGCGAACTGCACGACGAAGGCGTGGCCGCCATCGCGGGATACGCCGCCGTCACCACCGGCACCCATCCCGAATATCACACGGCGCGAACCCTGGACGCGCTGCGCGACTACCGCGATGGCGGCGGCCAACTGCACTATCTTGGCGGCAATGGATTCTACTGGCGGATCGCCATTCATTCCGAATCCCCCGACATGCTGGAAATCCGCCGCGCCGAAGACGGCATCCGGGCCTGGGCAGCCGAACCCGGCGAATATTACAACGCCTTCGACGGCGGGTATGGCGGGCTCTGGCGGCGCAACGGGCGCCCGCCCCAGGATCTGGTCGGGATCGGGTTCACCGCACAGGGCGAATTCTTCGGCGATCCCTATCGCCGGGTCAGTACCGATCCGGCCCATGACTGGGTGTTCGAGGGGGTAGAGGGCGATCTGATCGGCAATTTCGGATATTCCGGAAACGGCGCCGCGGGGTTCGAGCTTGACCACATGGACCCCCGGCTCGGCACGCCGCAAAACACCGTCCTGCTGGCCCAGTCCGTGACCCGGGACAACGGCTTCATGCTGGTCCCCGAGGAACAGTTGACCCATCTGACCAACCTGACCGGCGGCAGCGCCAAGGATGCGATGCATGCCGACATGATCCTGACCGAATATCCCGGCGGCGGATCGGTGTTCGCCACCGGATCCATCACGTTCTGCGGCTGCCTGCCCTGGAACGGGTACGACAACGATGTGTCCACCATCCTGGCGAACGTGCTGTCGCGCGCCCTGAAGTGACTGCCCATCGGCCAATTCCGCGCCGGATCGCCGGGCGTGAAAGGGCCGCAGCCGCCTGCCCGCCGGTAAAACGCCATCGGGTTTCTGCTCTGGGGTCAGGACATCGGCGCCTCGTGACGCAAGCGCCGGACCGGGGCGCAGGACGGACCATGCCACCGACGATCTGTTCATCGACGTCAACTGCAAGCCCCGCACTGGTTACCCGCGGGCCGCAAGCGACCTGCCGGTCACGGATAACAATGGCCCATGGCGCAATTTGTTGGCGGGATTGGACCCGGATGTGGCCGTCGCCCTTTCCGACATTTTCAATTGACCCAGTTCCATATGATGTCGCTGAAACTGGCCGCAGGGTCCGGGATGCGGCACGACATGATGCTCGCTCCGGCGAACGATGCGGGCGGCGCACCGATCCAGACCGGCAACGACGCGCTGATCGACCGGATCCGCCGGATCGAACGGGCGGTGGTTGCCCTTGGCCGCAACAGCATCGCGTTCGTGGTCCGACAGCCTCGGCAATCCGGACGCCGTGTTCGAATGAGACGATGGCGCATGTCTGAACTGAGCCAACGACGGTCAGCGCAGTATCCGTGATAGTCAAGCCGGTTTGGGCACCCATTTCCGTCCAGCGGCGATAAGAATGTTGGAAAGTACGATGAGCTTTCGCATCACGGCGGTGATCACGACCTTGGCGGGTTTGCCCTTGGCGGACATGATATCAGCCATTGCCTTCAGATCGGGATTGAAGCGCATGGCAGACAGAGCCGGCATGAAAAGCGCGCGTCGCAGTTCG
>JBGTLJ010000184.1:0-4545 GCA_041744175.1 Oceaniglobus sp.
CAAGCTCTCGCCCGACCGCAGCAAGTGCTGCGGCGGTTTCATGCATCCACTGCGGGCCATAGCGGGCATTGTACATGTCGTTTTCCCTGAGCCGCCCCGATGCACCGTCCAAGTATTTGCCGGTCAAAAGGCCGCCACCGAGAGGAGAATAGGGAACGGCGGCAATGTCCTGATCCATCGCCATCGGCAGGATCTCGACCTCGGCCTGACGTTTCACGAGGTTGTACATCGGCTGGATCATCGCGATCCGGGTGTCGAATGTCGCCGCGACCGCCTGCGCCTTCATCACCTGCCAGGCGGCGAAGTTCGACACCGCGATATGGGTGAACTTGCCCTGCGATTGCAGTCCGGCGAGAGTTTCGAATGTCTCTTCCAGCGGCGTGTTGTCGTCGTAGCGGTGCAGGTAGAGGATATCGACGCTGTCCATGGCCAGCCTGTCCAGGCTTTCGGCGAAGGTGGCTTCGATGTTGGCGCGCGACGATCCGCCCTCATAGCCAGCCTTGGTGGCGATGATCAGGCTGTCGCGTTCGGATGCGGCGAAGCGGCCCAGAAGGGTTTCCGACTGGCCGCCGGTATAGGCATATGCGGTGTCGAAAAAGTTGATCCCAGCCGCGCGGCAGGCATCGTACATGGCTTGCGATTCGGGTGCATCGGCCTTGTCGCCGAATTGCATCGCGCCAAAGCAGAAGGGCGACATTTTGGTGCCGTCGCGGGCGGTGATCTGATATGTCATAGCGGCGATCATGGCACAGGGCAGGGAGGTTGGAAAGCCGCCGTCAGGCACGCGGGGTCCGAAAGGCGGCGCACCCCTGTCAGGGTGCGCCGCCGGATCGTGCCCTGCGGATCAGTTCGGAATGTCGCCGCTCAGCCCCTCGACATAGAAGTCCATGCCCGCCAGCGTGGCGTCGTCAGCGACCTCGCCCTCGGCCAGCCAGTCGGAGCCGTCCTGCTTTTTCAGCGGGCCGGTGAAGGGGTGATAGTCGCCCGATGCGATCAAGTCCTTGAGCGCCAGCGCCTCTGCCTTGACGTCTTCGGGCACCGCATCGGAAATCTCGCCGATGCCGACCATGCCCGCGCCGATGCCGTCCCATGTGCGGTCGCTTTCCCATGTGCCGTCGATCACCGCCTGGGTGCGGGCAATATAATAGGGGGCCCAATCGTCGATGATGCTGCTGACGCGCGGCATCGGCGCGTATTCGGCCATGTCCGATGCCTGTCCAAAGGTGATCACGTCGCCAGCCGCCTGGGCCGCAGCCTGGGGCGCGGTGCTGTCGGTGTGTTGCAGAATCACGTCGGCGCCCTGTTCGATCAGCGCCTTGGCGGCGTCGGCCTCTTTTGCCGGATCGAACCACGTATAGGCCCAGATCACCGAGAACTCGACATCGGGATTGGCCTTTCTGGCGTGGATATAGGCGCTGTTGATGCCGCGGATCACCTCCGGGACCGGGAACGACGCGATATAGCCGATCTTGTTTGTCTTTGTCATCTTGCCCGCGATGTGGCCCTGGATCGCGCGCCCCTCGTAGAAACGGGCGGAATAGACGGCGACGTTGTCGGCGGTCTTGTACCCGGTGGCGTGTTCGAATTTCACATCGGGGAATTTGGCGGCGACGTTGATCGTCGGGTCCATGTAGCCTAACGAGGTGGTGAAGATCAGCTTTGCGCCGGACAGCGCCATCTGGGTCATCACCCGTTCGGCGTCGGCGCCTTCGGGGACGTTTTCCTGATAGACGGTTTCGACGGCCTCGCCGAAATGCTCGGCTACCTTCTGGCGGGCCTGATCGTGTTCATACGTCCAGCCGCCGTCGCCCACCGGGCCGACATAGACGAAACCGACCTTGAGCGGTGTGTCCTGGGCAAAGGCCGCGTGGGCCAGCAGGCCGAGTGCGGCGGCAGTGCCGAGAAGAGTTCTGCGTTTCATTTTCCGGTCTCCCTGTAAGCGCGCCCCGTTTGCGGGGCATCGGTAAATCTGGTCATGACGACGCATGAAAGCTGCGCCCCAGCATCGCGGGGGCCACGGCGGCGCCGCGCTGGGTGGCCGACATGACGACGAGCACGAGGATCGTTATCACAAAGGGCGACATCGACAAGACCTCGACCGGCACCGGCACTCCCGCGGCCTGAAGGTTCAGTTGCAGCACGGTGATGCCGCCGAAAAGATAGGCGCCCAGCAAAACGCGGGGCGCGCGCCAGCTGGCGAAGACCACGATGGCCAGCGCGATCCAGCCCGCCCCCGCTGTCATGCCGTCGGTCCACTGGGGCACGCGGATCAGGCTGATATAGGCGCCGCCAAGGCCCGCGCAGGCGCCCCCGAAGCCGATGGCGGCCAGCCTGACACGCACCACCCGGTAGCCCAGCGCATGGGCGGCATCGTGGCTTTCGCCCACCGCGCGCAGGACCAGCCCGCCGCGGGTGAATTTCAGGAACGCCCAGACCGCCGCCACGAGGGCCAGCGCCAGATAGACCATCCAGTCATGGCTGAACAGGATCCGCCCCATCACCGGAATGTCGCTGAGAGGACCAAGGTCCAGCTTGCCGGTGGCGGGGGGTTTCACGCCGCGATAGGCCTGTCCGATCATCGCCGACAGGCCCAGCCCGAACAGCGTCAGGGCAAGCCCCGTCGCCACCTGATTGGACAAGAGATACTGGGTCAGAACGCCGAAAACCATCGCCAGCGCTGCCCCCCCGAGGGCCGCCAGAACAAATCCGAGGACCGGCGATCCGGTTTCCACGGCCACGGCAAAACCGCAGATCGCGCCGGTGATCATCATCCCCTCGACCCCGAGGTTCAGGACCCCGGATTTCTCCACCAACAGTTCGCCGATGGCGGCCAGGATGATTGGCGTCGCCGCCACCATGAGCGAGGCGATCAGCAGGACCGGGTCGATGGCGGCAAGGTTCATGCCCGTGCCCCCGTTCCGATCCGAACGCGATAGTTGGTCAGCACATCGACCGCCAGCAGGAAGAACAGCAGCATTCCCTGAAACGCCTGGATCGCCGCCGCCGGAAGGCCCAGCATGAATTGCGCCAGTTCGCCGCCGATATAGGTCAGCGCCATGAGCAGCCCCGCCAGCAGGATGCCGACCGGGTGCAGGCGGCCCAGGAATGCGACGATGATCGCGGTGAAGCCGTATCCGACGTTGAAGTCGATGCTGATCTGTCCTGCCGGGCCCGCCACCTCGAACAGGCCGGCCATGCCGGCCAGCGCGCCGGACATACCCATGCAGAGCAGGATCAGCCGCGCGGGGTCGACCCCGGCGAAGCGGGCGGCGCGGGGGCTTTGCCCCGCCAGGCGGATGTGAAAGCCGGTCATGTGACGGTTCAGCAGGATATAGGCGAAGATCACGGCAACGAAGGCCGCAACGACGCCCCAGTGCATCCCGGTGCCCGCGATCAGTTCGGGGTTCGCCGCCGACGGGTATTGCTGAAGGTTGCGGCTGCCGGGAAATCCGCCGCCTTCGGGATTGCGCAAGGTCGACAGCGCCATGGAGGCGAGGATCTGTTCGGCGACATAGACCAGCAAGAGCGACACGAGGATTTCATTGGTGTTGAACCTTGTGCGCAGGATGCCCGGAATCATCGCCCATGCCACGCCCCCCAGCGTCCCGGCGATCACCATCAGGGGGAATACGATCCACAGATCGGCAGGGTAGAACGCTAGCCCCACGGCGGCACCGCAGATCGCGCCGATGATGTACTGGCCCTCGGCGCCGATGTTCCAGACCCCGGCCCGGAACCCCAGCGCCAGGCCGACGGCGATCAGGATCAGCGGCCCGGCCTTGACCAGAAGCTGTGGACGGGAATAGGCGGCGAATTGCGGATCGAACAGCGGATCCCAAAAAATCGTGCGGATCGCCGCCACCGGATCCTTGCCCAGCAACGCGAACATCAGCCCGCCGGCGATCATCGTCAGCACCACCGCAAGGACCGGGGTGGCGACGGTCCATGCGTGCGAGGGCTGCGGTCGTTTTTCAAGCCGAATCATTGGCATGTCCCACGATCTTTACAGGTTGGTTCAACGCGCCGCATGGGCGGTCTCCATGTCGTGGGCGCCGCCCAGCATCAGGCCGATCTGCTCGATGCTCAAACCCGATGTCGGGCGCGAGGGCGACAGGCGGCCTTCGTTCATCGCACAGAACCTGTCGGCGATTTCCATGATCTCATCCAGATCCTGACTGATGACGATCAGTGCCGCACCCTTTGAGGCCAGATCCAGCAGGGCCTGACGGATCGCGGCGGCAGCGCTGGCATCGACCCCCCATGTGGGCTGGTTCACCACAAGAACGGCTGGATCCTGGAGGATTTCGCGACCGATGACGAACTTCTGCAGGTTGCCGCCCGACAGCGCGCGGGCGGCATTGGCGGGGCCCGGGGTGCGCACGTCGAAAGTGGCGATTACCGTTTCGGCGAACCGCCGCGCCGCGCCCCAGTCGAGAAACCCGTGCCGGGCCAGATGCTTGCGGCCTGCGGCGGTCAGCATGGCATTTTCCGTCAGGCTCATGTCCGGGGCGGCGGCGTGGCCGAGCCGTTCTTCGGGGGCGGCAA
>JBGTLJ010000185.1:0-1759 GCA_041744175.1 Oceaniglobus sp.
GCCGGCCCCCCAGGCCACGGCCAGCCCGACAAGGCAGAGACCCGATGCTATGGCCAGGGACAGCCCGGCGGCGGCGGCGATCTCTGCGCGGCTGTGCGCAGTTTCGCGGGCGATCACCAGCTGGCGCAGCCCGAACTGCGCCATGACCTCGGCCATGCCATAGACGGCGAATGCCAGGGCGAAATACCCGAAGGCCGCCGGATCGAGCAGGCGGCCCAGCACCGCGAACCCCACGGCCATCACCCCCAGCGACACGAAGCGCCCGGTGAGCATCTGAAGAAAGGCCGATTGCAAGTGCATCGAGGGTCCCGGTCGTTGGCGCGCCGTGGGTCTGATCTGCACCCGACACGGCGGTTCGGCAAGGCCGCTTTCCCGCCGATCCCCACGGGCGGTGCGAATGCCCGGGCCCGTGGAGCGAACCGACAGGGACTGCAAGGTCGCCCGGCCCGCCCATCCGCCGGTCTGCAGCCCCCGTCAGCCCCCGTCCGGCGCCGCCGGAGGTCCGGCGGGAAAGACGCCGACCGGCGCCGCAGAGGTTTCCGGAACCCGCCTCGCCATCTGCGATCAAGGGGCGGGGTCGAGCGGTATCAGCCCGGTTTCGTCCGGGACCGTCGGCGCAAGCCGGGTCGGTTCGCATGCCACCTGCGGTTGGAGCATCCGCGCCCGGGCAAACGTGTCGAGAACCTGCCTGGTCAGCCGGTCTTCGGAATAGGTCAGCACCAGGTGGCCCTGCGCCTCAACCGCCATGCGATAGCGCAGGTCCGGATCGTCGCTCAGCACCTGCAGCGCCGCCTGCCATTCGTCGCCGTTCACCAAAAGACCCCGCCCCGCACCGGCGCAATCGTCATAGACCAGCCCCCGGGTGGCAATGGTGGCCATGCCGCAGGCGGTGTATTCCACCCATTTGGTATCGGCCTTGACCGCATTGAACGGGGTGTGGCCCAGCGGACAGATCCCGATGTCCCAGCACCGCGCGGCCAGTGCTTCGAGAAAGGCGGCGTAATCGGCGACCGGGGCAAGACTGCGCACCCGCGCGCCGAACCGTTTCAGCCTGTCCGGCATGGGGATCGAGCCGAACAGCTCGAATTCCACCGAAGGATTGTGCTCGAGATAGGCCTCGAGCCCGGGCAGACAGATCCCGAAGTCATGGGCATGGTCGAACCCCATGTAGCCGATCCGGGCCACCGGGCCCGGCTCGGCGATCCGGTGGATGCGCGCGGCGCAATAGATCGCGCCATGGGTGACGGGCGCCCGGACCCCCTGCTGGCGCAGCCGGTGGCGCAGGGCGAAGGTCGAGCAATAGACCAGTGTCGCCTCGCGCAGCAGGGTCGTCACCGTCGCAAGGCGCAGCGGATCGTTGTGGGCCCTGTACTTGCGTTCGCCGATCTCGGGCGGGATGTTCATCAGATCGTCGTCCACATGGAACACCAGCGGCACGTCCAGCGCACGCGCGGCACCCACCACCCGGTCGGCATGGGGGCCGGAATAGCGGCAGCAGACGATCAGGTCGGGGCTGGATTTCAGGATCCGGTCATAAAACCACGCCCCCGCCTCGGGCGACCAGCGGCCCTTGTCGAACACGGCGGTGATGTCGGTTTCCGTCAGGATGTCGATGACCATGTCGCCTGCCGCGACATGCCCCTGCAGCGGTTTCAGGAACGACAGCTGCAGGGTGGGAACGATGCCGTTGACCACGAACATCACCCGGCGCGGCGGTCGCGCGGCGGCCTCTGCGCGGTGCGTCTGCGCGGCGGCGAAG
>JBGTLJ010000186.1:0-2164 GCA_041744175.1 Oceaniglobus sp.
CAGGCCTGGCTCGCCGACGTCATCGCTCGCATCTCCGATATGCCGGTCTCGCGCCTGCACGAGTTGCTGCCGTGGGAATGGGACGGGGCCACGCCCCTGGTCAAGGTCGCTTGACCGCGGCCTCCAGCGAATGCTTACGCAGCAACCCCTTTGCCAGATGTTGTACCGGCAGGGCAAGGGCGCTCCACAGATCGGCTTGCAGGCTACAAGTGCTCTCACGGAATTCTCCGAGGGTGTCGTGATCGCGAATGTCGCCTGTGTGGACCTTCCTGCGATTGCCTGCATCTGCTCGGAATATGCCGCCCCAGAAAGGAGCCCGGCAGGACGGGCGGAAAGCCGACCTTCGCGGCGCACCGCGTCAAGGTCTGAACCGCCCCGGGTTCAGCGGAGAGACTTTTGTCTGAAACCTGTGCGGCTTTTTCAGGAGCATTCATGTTGGCATGGAAATCCTCCTCTTCGTCATGCGGCGTGACATGTCCGATGGCGCTGTGCAGCCGCTCTGGGTTATGCCGACTGACCCATCTGAGGGTTTCCCGCTCGATCGGGCGCATGGATTTCCACGGGCCGAGGACGTTGATGACCCCGGTCTTGACCAACCCGATGATGCTTTCGGCGAGCGCATTGCCGTAGCTGTCGCCCACAGAGCCCACGGACGGATCAGGATGG
The DNA here is from genome assembly GCA_041744175.1 of Oceaniglobus sp. Lineage (GTDB taxonomy): Bacteria > Pseudomonadota > Alphaproteobacteria > Rhodobacterales > Rhodobacteraceae > Oceaniglobus. The sequence goes on from JBGTLJ010000186.1 coordinate 667, forward strand.
TCGTACGCGTCTTGCCCCGCACCACGTCCTGCACATCAGGCGCCTTCATGGGCCGCTCCGCCGTGCAGCGGGCGATGTCGTTTCCTTCGCGGCGCAGCTGATGCCAGATCCTGCGGGCACCGCAGCGTCCGCGGCTGGCATCGAAAACGCGTCTGATCTCCGCACTGTCCCGTGCATCCCGCTTCGCCCGGTCCGACGCCGGATCAGGGTCGCGGGCAATCGGCCGGCGCGCATGGCATGTCGGCGGGGCGACCGGCAGCACGCGGCAGATCGGCTCGACCCCGAAGAGACCACGACGGGCGTCGATGACCGCCGTCATTTCCGGAACGGGCGGTCGAGCTCCGCCTGGGCGAAATACGCGTTCGCCAGTGGGCTTGAACCAGTGGCGCCTTCACTGGCTCACCCTTCTTCAGGATCTCGCTGGCTTGCCTGAGTTCACGGTTCTCATGCTCCGGCGCTTCGATCCGTGCCGTCTCCTCGCTCGCCTGCTGGGACACCTCGCCTGCATCACGCGCGGCGCGCCGACACCAGTCCCGCAGGCTGAAAGACGAACGGCCCGGCTTCGAGGCAATTGCCCCGGAGGCGCCACTGTCGCTGCTGTAACAAGAACGATGGTCGTCGAAAAGCCGAACGCCGCGCGCGCGGAACCCTGCCGTGCAGCGGGGTGTGTTTCCTGTCTGCCATGAGGCTCGCCTTTCGAGAGTTTCACTCTCCGTTAAACCCGGGGCGGTTCACTTCTTGCCCGCCATATCTGCCCTCGAGATGTCCACTATCGATGGTGGACACTATCAACACACTCTATGGCGCGTCAGTGCAGCAAGGCCGTACGCTTAGTCTCGATCCAGTGACAGGAGGCTTCCATGTCCGATCAACATGGTCCCGCCCGGCGGCGGCGGTTTCTCGAAGATTTGCGCCTCAAGGGCCTGCGGGCGATGCCCGACTTCACGCGGTTCCCGGGCCGCTCGCGCGACACGGCGACGCATGAGGATCTGCGGGCGTTTCGGCTGGATATGTCCGACAAGGGCGCCGGCTTTGCGACGTTCAGCAACCGGCCGAGTGTCCCGGGCTTCGTCTTCTCGGTGACAGGGCGATCGAATGAAGGTGATGCGGCTCTCCGCCAGCGGGTTTATCCGCCGCTTGCCGATCCACGTCCTGCCGTCCGGCTTCCACCGCATCCGGCACGGCGGTTTCCCTGCCAATGGCGTGCGCCGCGTCAGGACCGAGAGCATCAGGGAGCCCTTCGGTGCGGTGAAGCAACACCCTAGAGGCGGTGATGACGACCAGCTGCCCGAGGCCGCCGGACAGCATATGCGCCGGCCCTGTCCCGAATGCGGCGGCGTGATGGCCGTCATCGGGACATTCGGACGCGGCGAGACACCGAAATCCCGCGCGCCGCCAAGGGAGACCGCCGCAGGACAACAGGCCGACACATGCAGCCAGCCACTCGATGCCCCGGCAGCGTCCGCAGTCCTGCGGCCAGATCCCGGAAAACAACGCC
>JBGTLJ010000187.1:0-1784 GCA_041744175.1 Oceaniglobus sp.
ACCGTCCCCCACCTGCCGGGTGCCGCGCCCGCGCGGCTCGTGCGCGAGGGTCTGGCCATGAAACCCGATCAGTGAATAGTCCGACATCCCGGCGAAAAGCTGCAGATGCGCCGATGTGACGACACCCGCCGCGTCCTGCGATCCGTGCCACTGGCCCAGTGCCGCGCGCAACACGTCGCGCTCTTGCACGGTGTAGGGCCGGTATGCCGTTGCGCCGAAATCGAGAATGTCCGTGCCATCGGTCAGCAGCATCGCCGCATCCACCCCGTCAAGGGACGTGCCCGACATTGCGCCCAGCGCCCAGATCGCCGCGGTTTCCATCGACGCTTCCCCTTCTTCACAGGCCCCGATATACGGTATCTCATCTGCGAGGATGGACCAAGCGCACATGACCTACCACCCGAAATCCGATTTCATGGATGTGATGATGACGCGCGGCTTTCTTGCCGACTGCACGGATTATCAGGCCCTGGACGAGGCGATGCTGACCCCGGGCACCGCCGCCTATATCGGTTTCGATGCCACCGCGAAATCGCTGCATGTGGGATCGCTGATCCAGATCATGATGCTGAGGTGGTTGCAGAAAACCGGCGGCCGGCCGATCACCCTGATGGGCGGCGGCACCACCAAGGTGGGCGATCCCAGTTTCCGCGCCGACGAACGCCCGCTGCTCGGCAACGACCAGATCGCCGCGAACATCGACGGCATCAAGCAGGTCTTTGCCAAATACCTCACCTACGGCGAAGGTCCGTCCGACGCCCTGATGATCGACAACGCCGAATGGCTCGACGGTCTCAATTACCTTGATTTCCTGCGCGACATCGGGCGCCATTTCAGCATCAACCGGATGCTGGCGTTCGAGAGCGTCAAATCCCGGCTCGACCGCGAACAGAGCCTGAGCTTTCTCGAATTCAACTACATGATCCTGCAGGCCTACGATTTTCTCGAACTGAACCGCCGCTATGGGTGCGTGCTGCAGATGGGCGGCAGCGACCAGTGGGGCAACATCGTCAACGGGATCGATCTGACCCGCCGCGTGCTGGATCATGAAATCTACGGCCTCACCTCGCCGCTTCTGACCACCAGCGACGGGCGCAAGATGGGCAAGTCGCAGGACGGCGCCGTCTGGCTGAACGGCGACATGCGCAGCTCCTACGAATTCTGGCAATTCTGGCGCAACACCACCGATTCCGACGTGGGCCGGTTCTGCCGTCTCTACACAGAGCTGCCGATCGAGGATTGCGACCGGCTGGGCGCCCTTGGAGGGGCCGAGATCAACGCCGCCAAGATCATCCTGGCGACCGAGATCACGACGCTCTGCCATGGTGCGGCTGCCGCCGCGGCCGCGCAGGCCACTGCCCGCGACGTGTTCGAGAACGGCGGTGTCGGGGACGAACTGCCAACGCTTGCGCTCAGCACTGCCGAGATCGCTGAAGGGATATCCATCGTCCAGCTGATCGTGCGCGCGGGTCTTGCCAGGACCGGCAAGGAGGCCAAGCGCCTGATCGCCGAAAACGGCGCGCGGATCGACGATGCACCCCTGACTGATGCCGGGCTGATGCTGGATGCGGCGGCGCTGTCCAGCCCCGTCAAGCTCAGCGCGGGAAAGAAGCGCCACGCCCTGGTGACGTTGGCCGACTGACCACGTCCCTTCCGGCGCACCGCGTGCCGTCTGCGGGCGCAAGCCGATGCCAAGAACCCGACCTATCCGGAGCCGCCGATGACCGTTCTAGACCGCATCAAGGCCTACAAGCTGGAGGATGTCGCCGCGCGCAAGATCGCCC
>JBGTLJ010000188.1:0-2915 GCA_041744175.1 Oceaniglobus sp.
AACCGAAGATCCGGCCGCTGTCCACGTTGCACGACTTCGCCATCAGTGCCGGCCGCGATCCGCGCGGGCTGGCGGTGCAGGCCGGCGACGGCGAGGTGGTCGGCCGGGTGACCGACCTGTGGGTGGACGTGCCGGAACAGCTGGTGCGCTACCTTGCGATCGACCTGAACCCCGAGGGCACCGGACGCACCTGCCTGGTGCCGATCTTCTTCTCGCGGATCCACAGCAACCGCGTCACCGTGCGGTCGGTCTACGGGGCGCAGTTCGACGGCGTGCCGCAGATCGCCGGCGGCGACGTCATCACCAAGCTGGAAGAAGAGAAGATCATGGCCTGGTTCGCTGGCGGCACGCTCTACGCCGATCCCGCCCGGCTGGAATCGCAGCTCTGACAGCAACACCCGGACCGGAGGACAACATGGCGAACGACATGTCACACGACGATTTCGCATTCGAGCCGGTGCGCGGCCTGCCCGAGAGGCTGCCGGCAGGCGAGCACATCCTCTGGCAGGGCAGCCCGTCATGGTGGCGCCTGGCGCAGGAGGCGATGGGCCTGCGCTGGATCGCCGGCTATTTCGTGCTGCTGGCGTTGTGGCGCGTGGGCGTGAACAGCGCCGACATGTCGCTGGTGCGGGCGCTGAACTACGGCGTGCCCTACATCGCGCTTGGCGCCGCCGCCTGCGCCATCGTCTGCCTGCTGGCCTGGATCCAGTCCAAGGCGACGGTCTACACGCTGACCAACAAGCGGGTCGGCATGCGGATCGGCGCCGCCCTGACGATGACGCTGAACCTGCCCTACGCCCGCATCGGCAGCGCCGATCTGGACCTGCGGCGCGGCGGCAGCGGCACGCTGGCGTTCCAGCTTCTGGATGACGTGCGTTTCTCCTACGTCCTGACCTGGCCGCATGTCCGGCCCTGGCACATCGCGCACACCCAGCCGGCGCTGCGCTGCATCCCCGACGCCGCCCGCATCGCCGCGATCATGCAGGACGCGGCCGAGATGGTGACGACGATGCCGCAGGTCGCCCAAACCACCTTTCACCCGGCGCCCAGCGCCATAGCCGCGGAGTAACGCGATGTCCGGCCTTTCCTCGCAGATGCGCGCCCGCGACCGCGACATGGTGCCGATGGTTTTGGTGCGCGGCATGTTCGGTCTGATGGCGGCCTCGCTGGTGCTTGTCTTTGGCGCAGCATTGACCGACCGCCCGCGGATCGCTGTGCCGGTGCTGACGCCGATCGTGGCGGAAACGATCATCGACTTCGACGCCACGCGCGAGGGATCGGTGACGGTCCGCAACGAGGCGGGCGAGATCGTCGCGTTGTCCGGCGACGACAAGAATGGTTTCATCGGCGTCATCTGGCGCGTCCTAGCGCGCGAGCGGCTGCTGCGCGGCTTGCCCGACACCGCCCCGGTGCGCGTCGTGCGTCGCGAGAACGGCACCATCGCAGTTCTGGACACAGCGTCCGACTGGTCGGTGGAGCTGATCGGATACGGCCCCGACAACGTCGCGGCCTTCGACCGACTGATCGACTGAGACGGCCCTGCGACCGTGCCTCGCCAGCACGGCCGCTCCATCACGAGGAGGGAACCTGATGGGACTGCTGACACGAACCACCGAAACCGCCCCCTGCACCGTGCGCGTGTCGCACCGGTTCGAGGAACTGTCGGCGCATGTGCGCTTCGACAACGGCGCCGTCGTGCATCCGGGCGATGCCGTGCAGGTGCATGGCGCCGAGATCATGGCGCCCTATGGCGAAGTGATCGAGGAACAGCGCATTGCCACGATCACGCGCGCCAGCGGGCTGGAACGGCTGTGGACCCGCGCCACCGGCGATTTCGAGTTCATGGAACTGTGCGAGTTCAGCTTCAGCGGCGAGGTGCTGTCATGAACGCGCCGCTGAAGCATTCCGCCGACGCCACCACCGCCGACGAGGCTATCGCCCGTCAGGACGCGATGACCGCGGCGATGACATCGGAACAGGCCACCGCAATAGCCATGCAGGACACCCTGCTGACGCCGCGGTTCTACACCACCGATTTCGACGAGATGGACGCGGTGGACGTGACCCCGGTGCGCGCCGAATGGGACGCGCTGATCGCGCGGATGAAGTCCGACCCCAACAGGGGGCATTTCAAGAAGAACGACGACTGGGACGCGGTTGACTGGGAGGGGATGGAACCGGCGCTCCGGGCCGAGTTCATCGACTTCCTGATCTCGTCGTGCACCGCCGAATTCTCGGGTTGCGTGCTTTACAAGGAAATGAAGCGGCGCGGCAGCAATGACGACATCACCGGCCTGTTCCAGCTGATGGCGCGCGACGAGGCGCGGCACGCCGGGTTCATCAACGACGCGCTGCGCGAGGCGGGCATCGCGGTGAACCTGGGGTTCCTGACGCAGCAGAAGAAATACACCTACTTCCGGCCGAAGTTCATCTACTACGCCACCTATCTGTCGGAGAAGATCGGCTACGCCCGCTACATCACCATCTACCGTCATCTCGAGGCGCACCCCGAGCATCGCTTCCACCCGATCTTCAAGTGGTTCCGCGAATGGTGCAACGACGAGTTCAGCCATGGCGAGGCGTTCGCGCTGCTGATGCGCACCGATCCGAAGCTGACCAGCGGCAAGAACAAGCTGTGGATCAAGTTCTTCCTGACCGCGGTCTACAGCACGATGTGGATCCGCGACCACCAGCGGCCACGGTTTCACGAGGCGCTGGGCGTCGATCCCGCCTGGTATGGGCAGGAGGTGTTCCGCAAGACGTCCGAGATCAGCCGGCAGGTGTTCCCGATCACGCTGGACATCGACCATCCGCGCTGGCGGCCCAACCTGGACCGGATCGAGCGCGGTTCGACCCAGGTGGCGCGCGGGCGCAAGGCCGGCGGTGTCGGCGGCATGCTGACGCGCCTCGCGGGG
>JBGTLJ010000189.1:0-2489 GCA_041744175.1 Oceaniglobus sp.
GCCCCTCAGTCGTTTTAAGAGTATCCTGATGGCCATGTCGCCAGCCCTCTCCAGAGCGTCCTCGCCGGACCCGCATCGCCATGCCGCTGACGTGGTCTGTCGATCCTGCGGGCGGTGCCGCCCGCGCCGGCGCCCATCTGCACGATGAGGGCGATCCGTCGCTGGCCCATGCGGTGCTGTGGCCGCACCGCTCACTGCCCCGCAAGGGCATGGCCATGGCCATCGGCTTTGCCTTCGTGATGATCCTGATCCCGACCCTGCCGCTTCTGGGCACGCCCGTGCTCTGGGGCCTCCTGCCGTTCGAGCTTGGGGCGGTCTGGCTGCTGTGGTTCGCCTTGGAACGCAGCTATGCGAGCGGGCGTTTGCGCGAGGATCTGACCCTCTGGCGCGACCGGATCGAAATCGTGCGTGTCAACCCCAGGGGCCCGCCGCAAAGCTGGGCGGCAAATCCGTTCTGGGTGCGGCTGTCGCTTGCGGAAACCGGCGGGCCGGTGGTCAACTACGTCACCCTGTCGGGCGCCGGACGCGAGGTGGAACTGGGCGCCTTCCTGACGCCGGAGGAACGCCGGGGCCTGCACCGCGATCTTCAGGGGCTGTTGCACCGCCTGGCGCCCTGACCCCGGTTTCATCGCGCCGTCACATCCCTGTCGCGCCGGTGTCGCATCGCTGCTCCAGCATGGCGCATCCCCGCTGACAGGAGCTTTCGATGTCCCGCATTCCCCTTGCCGCCGCCGCCCTTGCCTGCCTTGCCGCAACAGCCCAGGGCGAACCGATCACCTTCGTCGCGCTGGGCGATGCGCCCTATGGCAAGCCTGAAGAGGTCTATGCCCCATTCCGCACGCTGATCGAAACCGTCAACGCCACCGATCCGGTGCTTGTGATCCACGTCGGCGACACCAAATCCGGCAGCACGCCATGTTCCGACGAACTGCTGGCCGAACAGCTCGGGTTCCTCGACAGCTTTACCGCGCCCCTGCTTTATACCCCCGGCGACAACGAATGGACCGATTGTCACCGCCCGGCCGCCGGCGGATTCGATCCGCTGGACCGGCTGACGCTGATCCGCTCGACCTATTTCAGCGATCCCGCCACGCCATTCGGGGCCCCCGGCGACGTGACGCTAAGCTCACAGGCCGAGGCGGGCTATCCAGAAAATGCCCGCACGCAGATCGGCGACGTGATGTTCGTGACGGCGCATGTCATCGGGTCGAACAATAATTTCGAAACCCGCGACCGGGCGGCGGTGGACGAATTCTTCGCGCGGGATGCGGCCAATGCGGACTGGCTGACCGACAGTTTCGCCACCGCGACGGGGGCGAATGCCGGGGCGGTCGTTGTGGCGATCCAGGCCGACATGTTCGGTCCGGGCTGGAACGCTTCTGGCGACGAAAGCTGGGCCGGCCATTCCGGGTTCGCGACCTTTGGCCGGGTGCTGATCGAACAGGCGGCTGCCTTCGCCAAGCCGGTGCTGCTGGTCTATGGCGACAGCCATGTGTTCCAGCAATCGCGCCCGTTTCCCAAGGCGGCGCCGAACCTGATGGCCGTCGAGGTGCCCGGTGCCGCCGACATGCACGCCTTGCAGATCACCGCCGACACGGCCATGCCCGGCGCCTTTGCCGTGTCGCTGCTGAGAAACCCGGCGTTGTCGAACTGATCCGGGCCCGCGCGGGGCGGACACGTCCCGTGCCCTACCCCAGACGGGTCTTGAGCATTCCGCCGACAGCACCGAAATCCATCCGGCCGGCGTGCCGACCCTTGAGAACGCCCATGACCTTGCCCATGTCGCGAATCGAGCTTGCGCCGGTTTCGGCGACCGCAGCATCGACGGCGGCATCGACCTCGCCCTTGTCCATCTGGCGGGGCAGGAATTCCTCGATCACGGTGATCTCCTCGCGCTCCTGCTCGGCCAGTTCCAGGCGCCCGCCCTCTTCGTAGGCGCGGATGCTCTGCTGGCGCTGTTTCACCATCTTTTCAAGGATCTGCAGCACGTCGCCGTCGCCCACCTGGGTCTCTTCGCCGGTGCCGTCGCCGCGCAACGCGATGTCTCGGTCCTTGATCGCGGCGTTGATCAGACGCAGGGTTGACAGCCGGGCAGGCTCCTTGTTCTTCATCGCCGATTTCATCGCATCGTTGATGCGGGTTCGAAGGGTCATCGTTCACCTGTTTCAGGGTTGCAACAAGGTCGTGACCGTATCCCAGATCGTCGACATTGACAACTCGGTCGGATTCCGCCAAGCGTCTGTAATTATTGGATTTCAGATGGGCGGCCGTCGCTTGACGCGCGGTTTCGCGCGCCATAGGGTGCCGCCTGTCCACTCCCCCGTCAGAGGTTTCGCCATGGCCGACGCCGCCCAGCCCCGCCCGACCGCCTGCCTCGCCCTGGCGGACGGCACGCTGTTTTTCGGGCGCGGCTTTGGCGCCACCGGGATGGTGACGGCAGAGCTGTGCTTCAACACCGCGATGACCGGCTATCAGGAGATCATGACCGA
>JBGTLJ010000190.1:0-2007 GCA_041744175.1 Oceaniglobus sp.
GGGTGGGCGCGGGCGCGGGGGCCAGCAGCGCGCCGACGGTGGCAAAGCTGTCCTCGAGCTGGGCGAGCAGCAGATCGACGCTGGCGCCTTCGGCGCCGTGATCGTCGCCGGGTTCGCCGAATTCGGCGACAAAGGCGTCGATCTCGGCCATGTCCGATGGGCTGATCGTTTTCATGTGGCATCCTCCGATGGTAAGGCACGGCGCCGGATCGCTCCGCCGCCGCGCGGGGATCTTACGACAGGCACTTGCGGATGCAGCGATAGGCATCCCACGCGGCCTTCAGAGCCGAGACGTAACTGCCGGACTTGAACAGACGCACGGCGTTCAGCACCTTGGGCATGCAATGGGCACAGCCCTTGGCCTTCTTGACCAGCCCAACGATCTTGGCGATGATCGCCTTCGCCTTGTTCTTGATGAGATTGCCGATGAACTGCTCGTCGAAATCCTCGGCGAACATCTGGCTGAAATCGCCGCCGCCGCCGCCGGCCATCTCGGCCAGACCGGTGCCCGAAAGCTCGGCGTCAAGCTCTGACATCTCGTCCTGGGCATCGCCCATTTCGTCAAAGCCCAGATCGGCGAACTCGGCGTCAAGCGTGTCGAAATCGGCCTGAAGTTCGGCAAGTTCGAGGGGGGAAAGGGAATTTGGCATTGTCGGCTCCATCAAATGTGATCCGTCAGCGGGAGGTGCTGACAGATCGGACACTGACGGACGCAAAAGAGAAACGGCCGGCGAAGAAGAGAAACCCGGGGTCTCTTTCGGCCATGACCCTACGCAGGCAATGGCATGGCGCGATGACACGGGCGCCGGCGCACGGCGCACGGCGCGCCATCGCCGGGGCGGGCGTTTCAGCCGGTCTGGTTCACCCGTTCGATATAGCTGCGCAGTTCCTCTGCCTCTTGGCGGGCCTCGCGCAGACCGTCCATGGCGGCGTTCAGTTCGGCCTCGGTCTGGGCAAGCTGGTTCTTCAACTCACTTTCGCGGGCGCGGACATACCTGATCGCCTCGTCGCGGCTTTCCTCGGCGTCGTGAAGCGATTGCGCCATCCGGTCCAGTTCGCCCAGATCGCCCTGGCTGACCCGCGAGAGCCGATGCACCAGCCAGCTTGCGAACCAGCCCAGGCAAAACGCCACGAACAGGATCACCGCGGTGACGACGATGAACTCAGTCCTGTTCATTCGCGGCCCCCGTACCTTCTTCGGCAGCGCCGTCCGCGCCTTCCTGTGGCGGCGTGTCCTGCGGACTTTTCGGACCTGTTTCAGGCCCCGCATCGGCCGCTTCGGTTTCGATCAGGCTGAACTCGATGCGGCGGTTCGCCTCGCGCCCCTCTTCGGTGTCGTTGGGCGCAACCGGGCTCTGTTCGCCATAGCCGACCGCCAGCAGGTTCGCGGTGCCGATGCGCAGATTGCCCAGCGCCGTCAAAAGCGCATCGGCGCGGGCCTGCGAAAGCCGCTGGTTGCCGCCCTCGCTGCCCTGGCTGTCGGTATGGCCGCCGATCTCCATGATCACGTCGTCGCATTTGCGCAGGATGTCGGCGATCACGTCCACCGTTCCGGTGGCGCCGGATTCCATATCCGCCGATCCGGGCGCGAACGCGATCCCCCTCTCGCTCAAAAGCCGGTTGATGTCGTCGACGCATTCCTGCGGCGTCGGCAGTCCCAGGACGGGATCCAGCTTCTTGTCATACGTGATGTCCAGCGTGAAATTCTCGGCGCTGCCCAACTGGTCGGACAGGATGCGCGAAATCTCGGCCCGTGCGTCGGGGTTGCCGGTGACGCCGCGCACGCTCACCAACTGGGGCTGCACCACCACCGATCCGTTGTTCAGCAGTGAGAGCGAATCAAGCGCGCCCAGCGCCCGGGGCACCCAGCCGCCGGGCAGCGTGTCGTCGATCCGCAGGGCATCGGCGACCCGTTCGGTGGTGAACCGGGCATGGGCCATGCTGGTGATGTTCAGCCGCGCGCGATCGTCAGGGATCCGCCCGGCAAGCCGCACCTGCCCTTCGGCG
>JBGTLJ010000191.1:0-2152 GCA_041744175.1 Oceaniglobus sp.
GAGATCCACGATGCCTGCGCGGGCGCCCAGCTTCAGGCCCTCGGCGCCCTTGGGCTGTCCGACGATCCCGCGGGCGATCTGGCGCAAGACAACCTGCTGTCGGGGGGCCGGTTCTCGCCCGGCGGCGATCTTCCGGTAAACCTGTCGGGCGGGCTGATCGGTCAGGGCGCGCCCCGGGGTGCCATCGGGGTCGGACAGACGGCGATCTGCGCGCTGTTGCTCGAAGGCGTTTGGGGCGGCGCACAGCCCGCCCGTCCCGCACGTTACGCCCTGGCCGATACCCACAGCGGCGTTGCCACGATTTCCGCCGTGACCATCCTTCGGGCGCCCTAGTCGGTCGTGAAAGACAACGATCCGGAGAGAACGGTGCGCGTGGACATGCGGCAGCTAGCCTGACAGTCGTGCAGAAACCTCCGCGCGGCGGCAACGTCAGTCGAAGATCCGGCTATGATGAGCATGACGCAAGGTTGCCATCGCCCGGCGCAGCCTTGACTACCCATGCCGCCGACATCTTGCCGTCAGGCATCCGCTGCCATCCCGTAATGCTCGACAATGGCGGCAACATCGTCCGGAGAGGCCGAGCGTGCGAGGCTTGTGCAAGTGTTGGGAACATGGGCAAACACCGACCCATCCGAAAAGAACGTGTCCGATGTCACCGGGATGATCTTGGTCGTCGGGTGCCGGTAGCTTGCATAATCTGCGACAGCCAGGGGCGAACCGCGCGACAGCCCAAGGTTGAGAATGACGATTTCGGCGAAATCGCGCTGCAAAAACCCGATCGCGACGTCCTGCGAAGGCGCGATCGTCACCCGTGCGCCCGTCCGCCGCAGGCTCGCTGCCCAGATCGAGGCGAGTTCGGGCTGGTCTTCTACCATCAGGATGTGCATGCAGCCTCCGGCTATCTTATTCTAGTCTTGGCGAAGTCTGATCAACAGATGTGTGGGGCAATTGCTAACGAAAGGTTAACGAAACATCAAAGCGTTAAGGCGAAACGACTGAACCAGTATTACAGCCCGTAAACGGCGAAAGTCCGCTTGCGGTTTCCGACAAATCGAAAAAAAGTTTCACTCATCTCATACCATACAATCTGAGGCAGAGCCAGAGCATGACGACATGGATCACCGTTTGCGACACCTGCAGACACGGCGACGACACCGAGTCTCAGGGCGCTCCCCGCTCTGGGCAATCGCTCGCCGCGCTCGTGGAGAATCGCCCGCGTGACGGTGTGCGCATTCGGCGGGTGTCTTGCCTCATGGGCTGCGCCCATGGCTGCAACGTGGCGATCCAGGCGCGTGGCAAGCTCTGCTATACTCTGGGGCGGTTTCCTGCCGATGAATCCACCGCCGACGCCATCGCCGATTACGCCGCGTTGCATGCGGCATCGCCCAACGGCCAAGTGCCGTATCGCGACTGGCCGCAGGGCGTGAAGGGTCATTTCGTCACCCGCCATCCACCCCTGCCGGATGACGAGCGATGACGCGTCCGCGCGATCACGGCGGCGCTCTCGATGCAGCGGTCGCGCGTTTTGGCGGTGTACGCGGCGACTGGCTGGATCTCTCCACCGGGATCAACCCGGTCTGCTATCCGGTCCCCGCCATCGACCCGCCCGCCTGGACGGACCTTCCGGACCGCCATGCGCAGCAGGATCTGGTGTCGGCGGCCCGCAGTTTCTGGGGCGTTCCCGATGCCCTCGACATCCTCGCGGCGCCGGGCGCGTCCTGCCTGATCGCCGCCCTGCCCCGGTGCCTGCCGGGCGATACGGTGCAGATCCGCCACGACACCTACAACGAACACGCCGCCGCGTTCCGCGCATCGGGGTGGACGGTCACCGAAAATGCCGCGCCGGTCCAGGTGATCGTTCATCCCAACAATCCCACAGGGGATTTCGCAAGCGGGCCGTTCGCCCCGCTGAGTGTCATCGACGAAAGCTTCTGTGACACCCATCCCATAGCAAGCTTTCTGGCTGCCTCGTCAAATGACAATGGCACGCCTGTGCACCGGACCCGGCGACGCATCGTTCTGAAAAGCTTTGGCAAGTTCTGGGGCCTTGCAGGTCTGCGGCTGGGGTTCGCCATCGGCGATCCGGAGCTGATCGATGCGCTGCGCCACCAGATCGGCCCCTGGCCCGTGTCCGGCCCTGCCCTTGCCATCG
>JBGTLJ010000192.1:0-18602 GCA_041744175.1 Oceaniglobus sp.
CAGGTCGGTGCCGCAAAGGCCGCGGGCGACGATGCGCTCTTTGAGCGGTTGCGCAGCACGGTCGCCGCCAAAAAGGCCGAAACCGCGCAGCTGGAAAGCGAGGCAAAGCAGCACGACGCGGACCTTGCCGATCATCTGATGACACTGCCCAACGTCCTCGACCCCGACATCCCCCCAGGCAAGGACGACACCGACAACGTCGAGATCCACCGCTGGGGCACTCCCCGCAGTTACGATTTCACCCCGCGCGAACACTTCGATTTGCCTGCCGCCGTCGGGCTCGACTTCGCGACGGCGGGCAGGATCTCCGGCGCCCGGTTCGTCGTGATGCGCGGTGCCATGGCCCGGCTGCACCGGGCGCTGGCGCACTTCATGCTGGATCTTCACACCTCCGAACACGGGCTGACGGAAATCAATGCCCCGGTCCTTGTGCGCGAAGAGTCGATGTACGGCACCAACCAGCTGCCGAAATTCGCCGACGACAGCTATCGCACCACCGAGGGGCGCTGGCTCATCCCCACGTCCGAGGTCACGCTTACCAATACCGTGCGCGACACCATGCTCGACGCCGCCGACCTGCCGATCCGCCTCACCGCCCACTCGCTCTGCTTTCGCTCCGAAGCGGGCAGCGCCGGCAAGGACACCGCCGGGATGCTGCGCCAGCATCAGTTTGAAAAGGTCGAGATGGTCAGCATCACCGCCGCCGACGCCAGCGTCGCCGAGCACAACCGCATGACCGCATGCGCGCAGACGGTCCTTGAACGGCTTGGCCTGCCCTACCGCACCATGCTGCTTTGTGCAGGCGATACCGGGTTCGGTGCCCGGCGCACCCACGACATCGAGGTCTGGCTGCCCGGTCAGAACACCTATCGCGAAATCAGTTCCGTTTCCAATACCGGGGATTTCCAGGCCCGCCGCATGAACGCCCGCGTCCGCGCAGACGACGGCAAACCCGCTTTCGTGCACACCCTGAACGGCTCGGGGCTCGCGGTGGGCCGGACCCTGATCGCCGTTCTCGAAAACGGCCAGCAGGCCGATGGCTCTGTCAATCTGCCGGACGCGCTGACCCCCTGGCTTGGCGGCAAGATCGCGGTCACGGCCGCCGGTGTGCTGGTCTAGCGGCGCTCCTTCATCCCGTTGCCCGGAAACGGCGGGCCGGACGGCCGTTTCATTGCCGCGAACAGGATCGGGATGCGAGGCGTTGTCGGCGGATGCATGGATCTGACGGCCCGGCCAAGCCGCCGGTTGTCCGGACATCCGCCGCACGGCACCGCGTCCAGAGGCTTTTTGCGGCGCGACAGCGTCGATGACAGGGCGGCGCATCATGCGCCATGGCGGACGCATCGGCGACAACGCACCGGGCCAAAACGCCGATCCGGTCAAAGAACCCGGCACGCCATCCCGCCGCACCCGAGACCGGCCGCGCGGACGCATCTCGAAAGGCTCGCGCCTCAGCCGCCGCCAAGAAGCGCCAGCACGATGTTGCCGGACGAGGTTGAGGATGTATTGGTTTCGAACTGGCTGCGCAGCAGATACCTTTGGCGAAGATCCTCGATCAGGTCAGGCCCGACGAAATCGGCCAGCTCGGACGTGCCGAAGAACCGTTGTGCGCGGGACTTGAGATCGCCGAGCTGACGGTCGATGTCCAGGGTTCCGAAACTGTCGGGAAGCTGGAACACGGTTTCGAACACCTCTCGCAGCGGCCCCGATGCCATCACACCGAACCAGCGCGCGTTGTTGCTTGTACCGGTATCGATGATCCGGCCCAGATCGCGTTCCATCGCCAAGGCGAAGCGCATCGTCGGATCGCGTTCGCCTATTCTGATCTCGAACTGGCGGTCCAGATAGTTTCCGACAATGGCATCGGCGAACCCTGCCGGATAGGTCCGTTCTGTCGCCTGGTCCTGTAACCCCAGCGCGTCGGCGAAGGCGCGGTAGCGCGGGTCGGGAAAGACGTTGATCAGAGACGTCGCGCTGTCGCGATCCGATGTCAGGATCCGGTTCGCAAACTGCGCGCTGTCGCTGCGTGCGGGCAGATCGAAGAAATCGAACACCGCCAGCATCAGGCGGGGATTCTTGAAGAAATCCTCCGCCGTTTCGGCGGGCGTCGTCACCGCAGACACCTTTTCGATCAGGTTTTCCAGCTTGCTGGTGAACGCGCCGCCCGCGGCTTCTGTAGCGGCCCTTTCGGCAAAGCCGAAGACACCGGCCAGCGCCGCATAGCGCGGATCGTCCTGGGCGTTGGCTGCCGATGTCGGATCGCCAAGATCCGACGACAGTACCGATTGCAGGAACCCAATGCGCGCGGTGTCCCCCTCAAGCCCGAAGATCTTCAGCGACGCGTTCAGCAGATCGGGGTTCGCGAACAGCTCCGCCACCGTGCCGACAGAGGCCGCTACACCGGAAAACCTTTGCGCAAGGCCATAGATGCTGTCCTGGGCGCGGGTCTTGGCCCCAAGATCAAAGGCGCGGGCCAGATCGCCATAGCGCGGGTCCGACAGCCGGTTGACGAAGGATTCGGGATTGGCAAGGTCGGATTCCAGCACGCTTTTCAGAAAGAACGTGTTGCCCACGTCTTTCTCAAGTCCGAAGGTCTTCAGCGTCGCGCGGAGCAGGTCGGCATCGCCCAGAAGATCGTCGGCCGATGCGACGGCAGCCAGATCTCTACTGACGTCGTTGCCGGTCTTGAAGCCGCTCATCGACGGTCCGCCATCGCCCGCAAAGTTGAACGCCCGTGCCAGCGCCAGATACTGCTTGTCGGCCAGCCGGTTGGCCAGCGACGTGCTGTCGGTCAGATCCGAATCGAGGATCTTCTTGATGAAGGCGCGGTTGTTCAGATCGTCCTCCAGCCCGAAGGCGCCCAGCGCGACCTTCAACAGCGCGCGGTCATTGACGAGTTGATCGGAGGATTCCACATCTTTCAGTCGGTCAGCGAAATGCCGGGTGTCGCGCGCGACCTCTGACGACTTGGCAAAAAGACCTTGCTGCACCTCGCGGGTGCGTGTCAGGTAGGCATAGCCGCCTGTCCCGGTTCCCAGAACTGTCGGTGAAAACATGTCGTCGTCTCCGTTGGCGTGCACATCGCGCGCCTGACGGTCATAGTCTATTTGTCGGGTTAAGATTCCGTATCGCCATATGAAATCTCGGCTCGCATAGCACCCGGCATTTTAGCAAACACCACCTTTTCGCACCGCACAAGACATGTCGGAGCCGGCGCCGTCGAACCAGCCGCACTTGCCATTGTGTCTGCCGGTCGATTCGCCGATGCTGAGGTCATGCTCAAGCCGATCCTTGTCCTTTGCGCCGCCATCGCCTTTGCGGTGTCACCGTTCCTGAACCCGGAATTCGGCGGATTCGATCCGAACCGCTATCCGGTCCCCCAGATCGACCCGCCCGTGCAGCCTGCGGGCTATGCCTTTGCGATCTGGGGGCCGATCTATCTGTGGCTGCTGGCAAGCGCTGTCTTCGGGGTCTGGAAACGACGCGACGATCCAGCATGGGACGCGATGCGCCTGCCGCTGGCCGTCTCGCTGGCGATTGGCGCCGGGTGGTTGCCTGTGGCGCTCGTCAGCCCCGTTGCGGCGACCGCGATGATTTACGCGATGTTGACCGGCGCGCTCTGGGCGCTGAACCGTTCGCCATCCGATGACCGCTGGTGGGCCGCGATGCCCGCAGGGCTTTATGCCGGCTGGCTCACGGCGGCCAGTTTCGTGGCGGCGGGGTTACTCTTGGCAGGGTGGGGCTGGATGTCGGAAACGTCGGCGGCCTGGCTCTGCCTGTCGGGCGCGCTGGTCGTCGCGGTCGTGGTGATGTTGCGACGTCCTGTCGCCAGCTATGGCGCCGCCGCAGTCTGGGCGCTGGTCGCCGTGGCTGTCCAGAACATCGGGCGCGACACGGGGCTTGTGCTTGGGGCGCTGGCGGGCGCGGTCTTGATCGCCGGCTTTACGGTGAATGCGGTACGTACCGATCGCAGGGCCACCGGGAATACTTCATGAATACGGAAAAAATACGTAATTCATACACCCGAATCACTGATCCGCACGTCCCTTGCCCATGTGCTTTCGCAGCCGGGATGGGGTCGATTTGGTGCGGTTCTTGTAGGGATTGTCGTCACCCTGGCCGCGGAACCACAACCGGATCGGCGTCCCCGGCATATCAAAGTCAATCCGCAACCCATTGACGAGATATCGCGAATAGCTCTCTGGCATCTTGTCGGGATAGGAACACATCACGACAAATCCCGGTGGCCGCGTCTTGGCTTGCGTGATGTATCGCAACTTGATCCGCCTGCCACCGGGGGCTGGTGGGGGATGCGCCTCCACCATACCTTGCAGCCAGCGATTGAGATGTGCAGTCGTGACCCGCCGGTTCCAGACCTGATGCGCAAGGATCACCGCCGCCTGCAACCGGTCAAGCCCCTTGCCGGTCCTGGCAGAAACCGTGACCAACGGAGCACCCTTCAGCTGCGGCAGCAATCGTTCGAACGATTCCCGCAACATCTTGATCTTGTTGTTCTTATCCCCTTCCATGTCCCACTTGTTCACGGCAAGGACCACGGCACGGCCTTCGCGTTCGGCAAGATCGGCGATGCGCAGATCTTGCTGTTCGAACGGAACCGCCGCATCGAGCAGAACAACCACCACCTCTGCGAACTTCACCGCGCGAAGGCCGTCGGAAACAGACATCTTTTCCAGCTTTTCCTGGATCTTGGCCTTCTTGCGCATGCCGGCGGTATCGAACAGCCGGACAGGCACGTCGTTCCAATCCATGATGACCGAAATCGCGTCCCGGGTTATCCCAGCCTCGGGACCGGTCAACAGCCGTTCCTCGCCGAGGAACTGATTGATCAGTGTTGATTTTCCGGCGTTCGGGCGACCCACCACAGCCACCTGCAAAGGTTTGGCCCGGGTTGGAACCCGCGGGGCGTCCGGATCCTCCACATCCACGTCGGTCTCGGGTGCCTCATCCACATCTGCCCTGGATCGCAATTCGAACTGATCCGACAGGGGCCGCAACTGTTCATATAGATCGTTCAGCCCCTCACCGTGTTCGGCCGACAGCCTGATCGGTTCGCCCAATCCCAGGCTGTAGGCTTCGATCACACCGCCGTCCGCCATCCGGCCCTCGGCCTTGTTCGCGGCAAGGATCACATGCGCGTTCTTTTTCCTCAGTATATCGGCAAACACCTGATCCGCAGGCAGAATCCCCGCCCGCGCGTCAATCACGAACAGGCAGACATCCGCCATTTCCACTGCCCGTTCCGTCAGCCGCCGCATACGTCCCTGAAGTGAGTCGTCGCTCACCTCTTCCAGACCGGCCGAATCCAGAACGGTAAATCGCAGATCGCCCAACCGTGCCGTGCCTTCGCGCAGATCGCGGGTGACGCCGGGCTGATCGTCGACCAGCGCCAACCGCTTGCCGACAAGGCGGTTGAACAGGGTCGACTTTCCCACATTGGGGCGTCCGACAATGGCCAGTGTAAAGCTCATCAGGGTCTCTCGGTGCGGCGGAAAGGATGTCGCTTACACCCAAACTGCACTAGCGGAAAGCGTGAAGCTTCCCGTCCGCGGTCACAAGGTAAAGTGTCTGGCCAACCACCACCGGATTTGTCACAGCGCCATCGGTCAAGACGATGCTTTGGGAAAGATCGCCGCTGCGGGGGCTGAATGCCCGCAGCGCGCCGTCCCCCGACGCGACCCAAAGCTGTCCGCCCGCCAGGAGCGGGCCATAATTGCCATACACCGCCTTGCGCTTGCGCGATGTGCTCTTGACGAAAAACGGCAGTTCCGTGCCCCAGATCCTGTCTCCGGTCGCCGCGTCCAGACGGACCAGTTCCGCCCGGTCCGAGACCGCAAAGACCGATCCGCCAAAGACCGAAACCGGGCTCATGGCACCCTCTGGCGCGGACCATACCGTCTCGCCGCTCGCCAGGTCCACCGCCACGGTTCGCCCGGAGGGGCTGCCTGCGAAGACGCGTCCTGCGGAAATGACGGGGTCACCCGAAATGTCGGAGACCAGCGCATAGACCCGACCGAGGCGGCTCCCCGCGACATTGCTGCCCCAGACCCGGGCGCCGCTGCCGCGCTCTGCGGCCACCAACTCACCACTGGCAAAAGGAAAGACTGCCAAAGTATCGCCCACGGCCGGGGCAGCCCCGCCGACCACACCGGAAGCGCTCGTTGTGCCGGGAAGCGTCCAGGCAACGCGACCGTCCGACACATCGATTGCCCACGCCAGAGCGTCTCTGGTTACAAGATAGGCCAGGTCTCCGACGACCGTCGGGGCACCGGCTGCGGATGCATCCAGTTCCTGGGTCCACAACCGCGCGCCGGACGTGGCATCGAGCGCCACCAGATCGCCGAACCCGGTACTGACGAAGACACGGTTTCCCGAAATGGCCAGTCCGGCGCCGGATGCATCGTCGCTGCTGTCGGTCGGCGGCGTCAGGTCAACGGACCAGACCTGTGCACCGGACGTGGAATGGGCCATGACACGGGCTCTGCTGTCGACCGTGAATATCCGACCGTCGGAAACCACCGGATCGGCAGTTATCCGATGGCGGCGATCTTCGCCCTGGCCGATCGAGACGCTCCATACCGGCCCTGGAGTCTGGGACAGCGCGGGATGCCGTGGATCGTGCGCCGGATTGCCCGCCTTGTGCGACCAGACCGCGTTGGCGCTTTGTGGCGGCAAGACGATATTGGCGGCATTGTCCGTTGCCCCCGGTGCAACAGAGCCGGCATCAAGGTCTGCACGCAGATCCAGCCGCTCGCCCGTCAGGATGACCTCGGGATCCGAACAGGACGACAAAAGCGTTAATCCGCCGACAGCGGCGATCACCAGCCTGCTCAGACGCATCGCGGTCTCCTGCCTTGGCATCGGTTCGTCATGACCCGTGCCGCCACGGCCGGCTTCACGCTGCGTCAAGGGTGCCGCCCAACGCCACAATCAACTGGGAAACCCGACGGCGCAGGCCCTGGCTCACCTGGTCTTCAGCCAGGATTCCGCGCAATCGTTCAAGCGCCGCCTCAGGCTCACCTTTCTCGATCTCGGCCAGTGCCGTCTGCTCCAGGGCAAGCAGTCGGTAGGGCGCACCGGGTATCGTCAAGGGCATGAGCCGTTCGATACGCTCTTCGGGATCAAGTCCGTTGTCGTCGCGCATGGCAAACTTCAGTACGGCAAGTTCACGGTAGACCTGTGGCAGATCCTCAACATTGCTCAACGTTTCAAGAGCGTCGGCTGCGCCCTCGGTGGAGTCTGCCAAGCTTTCCTGTGCCGCGAACATCGCAAGCAGCGCCTGCTGGCGGGGTGTGCCATCGATCTCCTTCAGGGCAAGGGCGCGGGCAGAGGGTTCGTTCTCATCCAGCGCCGCAAGCACCTGGTCGCCGAAAGTTTCCGCGGCTGAGGCGCTGCGGGCCTTGCGCCATTCGTTATAGGCGGCCGCACCGACCAGCACGACGATCAACGTCACGGCGATCCAGCCATAGCGTTGCAGCACGGCGAACAGGCGATCCCGCCTCACCTCTTCGGTGACCTCCTCGATGAAACTGTCACTGTTGCTCACGTGATGATCTCCGTACTGAACTGCCTATCTCTTAACCTGTCGCACAAGGTGATGCCAAGTCTGTCACGGTTAAGTTTCCCAGTGCGTCAACCTGTGTTCTTGCGCGAGATCGCAGAACAGTCTAAACTAAACTGGTTCGTTCAGCCTGGGTCCTGTTTCGGGAAGAATCTCTGCGTTCAAAAATACACGGCCTGCAACTCTGCCCGTCATATTGTGGTTTGGCAATGTCGAATACAACGAGGCCCAGATGCGTATAGTCTCTATCGTGATTGCCGTCCTCGTGGCGGCGACACTTTATCTCATGGTCTTTGAACGCCCTGCCGTGATCGCTTTTGCCGAAGGTGACGGCAGCAGTGACAATCAGGTCGTCGGTTCCGATGAACCGGCGACTGTCGAACGAAGAGTATCGGTTGTCGCGCTGAATTCGACCGCAACGCAGATCGACAGTGCCGTGTTGTTGCGTGGCCGAACCGAAGCCGCCCGTCAGGTGGCTGTCAGTTCGGAAACCGACGGCAAGATCATGTCCCGGCCCTTGCGCAAGGGTGCGTTCGTCACCGAAGGGCAGCTGTTGTGCGAACTGGATCCCGGAACGCGGGTGGCCCAGCTTGCCGAAGCCCGGGCCCGGCTGGTCGAGGCAGAAGCGCGCGGCCCCGAAGCCGAAGCACGGATCGCAGAGGCCGAAGCACGGTTGCAAGAGGCCATGATCAACGACAATGCCGCAAACAAGCTGTCGCAGGACGGCTTCGCGTCGCAGACCCGTGTCGCACAGACGATGGCCACTGCGCAGTCTGCTCGTGCCTCGGTACAGGCCGCGAAATCGGGGCTGGAATCTGCCTCGGCCGGGGTGGAAGCGGCAGGGGCAGCGGTGGCCGCAGCAGAAAGAGAGATCGAAAAGCTAAAGATTACCGCGCCCTTCGCAGGGCTGCTGGAAACCGATACTGCCGAACTTGGAACTCTCATGCAGGCAGGATCGCTTTGTGCGACGATCATCCAGCTGGATCCCATAAAGCTGGTCGGGTTCGTTCCGGAGACAGAAGTTTCGAAAGTTGAGGTGGGCGCGCTTGCGGGGGCGCGACTGGCATCCGGGCAGGAAATCCAGGGGCAGGTGACTTTCCTTTCGCGCAGTTCCGATCCCTCGACACGAACGTTCCGAACCGAAGTCGAGGTGGCAAACGAAGATCTTTCCATCCGCGACGGACAGACCGTTGAAATCATGATCCAATCGGACGGGCGCAAGGCACACCTGCTGCCGCAATCCGCCCTGACCCTGAACGACAACGGCGATTTGGGTTTGCGCATCATTGCCGAAGGCGACGTGGCGCAGTTCGCCGAGGTCAGCGTGTTGCGCGATACTGTAGAAGGCGTCTGGCTGGCCGGGTTGGACGAAAAGGTCGCCGTCATCGTCGTCGGGCAGGAATATGTGAGCGATGGCGTCAAGGTGGACCCGACATTCCGCCAAGACCAAAACCCTGGCGGCGCAGGAGATACCGAATGACAGGCATTGTCGACTGGGCCGCCTCTCGGGCGCGGATGGTTCTGGCGTTTATCCTGCTGTCGCTGATTGCCGGGGGCCTTTCGTATGCGACCCTTCCCAAGGAAGGCGAACCGGATATCGAGATTCCGGCACTTTTCGTGTCTGTTCCGTTTCCGGGAATTTCGGCCGAGGATAGCGAAAAGCTTCTGGTCAAACCGATGGAAACCGAACTTTCCGATCTTGACGGGCTGAAGGAACTGTCCGGCACTGCATCGGAAAACTATGCCGGTGTTGCGCTGGAGTTCGAATTCGGCTGGGACAAGACCAAGATCCTCGCCGACGTGCGCGACAGGATGAACACCGTCGAGGCCAAGTTCCCGGACGGCGCCGACAAGTATTCCATCAACGAGATCAACTTTTCCGAATTTCCGATCATCATCGTCAATCTGACCGGTGTCCTGCCCGAACGCACGCTTTTGCAGATTGCCAAGGACCTTCAGGACCGACTTGAAGGACTGGAGCCCGTTCTTGAGGCTGCCTTGGCCGGGCATCGCGACGAGATGCTTGAAGTGATCATCGACCCGCTTCGGCTGGAAGCCTACAACGTGACGGCGAATGAGCTGATCGGCGTCGTTCAGAACAACAACCAGCTGATCGCGGCAGGCGAGGTCGAGACCGACAACGGAACGTTTTCGGTCAAGATCCCGTCGTCCTTCGACGACCAGCAGGACATCTACAACCTGCCTGTAAAGGTGGAGGGCGACCGGGTCGTAACCCTGGGAGAACTGGCGGACATCCGGCTGACGTTCGAGGATCGAACCGGGACCGCCCGGTTCAACGGCGAGACAACGGTGGCCCTGCAAGTGGTCAAGCGCAAGGGATTCAACCTGATCGACACTTCGGCGCTGGTGCGTGAAGAGGTGGACAAGGCCCGTGCCGCATGGCCGAAGGATCTTCAGGATGCCATTACCGTGGGCACCAGCAACGATCAGTCGCGGCAGGTCAAATCCATGGTCAGCCAGCTTGAGGGGTCGGTGCTGACCGCCGTGGCGCTGGTGATGATCGTGGTGCTTGCTGCACTGGGAATACGGTCGGCCTTGCTTGTCGGCTTTGCGATCCCGACGTCGTTCCTGCTCTGCTTTGTGTTGCTGGGCGTCATGGGAATCACGATCTCGAACATCGTGATGTTCGGTCTGATCCTTGCCGTCGGCATGCTGGTGGACGGTGCAATTGTCGTTGTCGAATATGCGGACCGTCGGATCGACGAAGGGGCCGGGCCGATGCATGCCTTTACGGAAGCCGCCAAGCGGATGTTCTGGCCCATCGTTTCATCCACCGCCACCACGCTTTGTGCGTTTCTGCCGATGCTGTTCTGGCCCGGGGTGCCGGGCGAATTCATGGGCATGCTGCCGGTCACCCTGATTTACGTGCTGTCGGCCTCGCTTCTCGTGGCACTGGTCTTTCTGCCCGTCATGGGGGGCGTCGCGGGCCGGATGAGCCGGGCGTTTCTGGGTGCATCAGATACATTGCGCCGACTGGCGCCGTGGTTCGTGCGCGCCCTGCTGGTGGTCCCGTCGGCGATGCTGGTGTTCGTGGCCGCGATGCAGATGCTGAACCCGGATTATCTTTTTCCGGGCGGGTCGCCGCTCCCTCCTGCGGTTCAGATTGTGCCCGGTGCAATCCTGTTCCTGATCGGAACCACGCTCACGGGAATCACTCTCGGGTCGGTGAAGATCACAGGGGCGCCGAAGCGGATCGAGGGCGGGCGCAAGCGCACGCCATTCGGCCACTTCATCAAGTTCATTGCAGGCAATCCGATCATGCCACTGGTGTCGATCGGCGCCATCGCATTCTTCGTCGTATCGACCTTCGGCTATTTCGCGGCCAACAACAACGGCGTCGAATTTTTCGTGGAATCCGAACCCGAGCAGGCGATCGTCTATGTCAAGGCGAGGGGCAATCTGTCGCTTGCGGAAAAGGACGCGCTGTTGCGGGAGGTCGAGGAGATCACCCTGGCCACAAAGGGTATCGACAGCGCATTCTCGTTCGCGGGCGAAGGCGGGCTGAATTCGAACACCGGTGGCGCAGAGGGTCCGCAGGATTCCATCGGTCAGATCCAGATCGAGCTGATTCCATGGGACGATCGCCCGGAATACGCCCGGACCCACCCCGATGAGGTGACGCTGGAACAGCTTGACGGCGACGCCGTGATCGCTGATCTACAAGCCCGGCTGTCGGTTGTTCCGGGTATTCGGACCGAGGTGTTGAATCTGGCTCAGGGGCCTGCTTCGGGCAAGCCGCTGCATCTGCGCCTCAAGGGCGACAACTGGGTCGAGCTTCAGCAGGCGGCAGCCATAGCGCGTGCCCGTTTCGAAAGCACCGAGGCCCTGATCGACGTCGAGGACAGCCGCCCCCTGCCCGGCATCGACTGGCAGATCGACGTCGATGTCGAGAAGGCCGGCAGGTACGGGGCCGATGTCGTCACTGTCGGTGGTATGGTACAACTTGTCACGCGCGGCATCCTGCTGGATACGATGCGCGTTCCCAGTTCGGACGAGGAAATCGAAATCCGCGTGCGGCTTCCTGAAAGCGACAGGGTGCTGTCCACGCTGGACAATCTGAAGGTACGAACCGCCGATGGGCTGGTGCCCCTTTCGAACTTCATCACGCGCAAGCCGGTGGCCAAGCTGGGCAAGATCGACCGCATCGGGCAACAGCGCTATTTCGACGTCAAGGCCGATGTGACGCCGGGTCTCACAAAGCCGGGGCCGGAGGGAAACCCGATTCCGATCAATCCCAACGAACGCATCGAGACCCTGACCGAGTGGCTGAACAGCGAAAAGCCGTTTCCTGCCTCTGTGGCATGGGAATGGACAGGCGATCAGGAAGACCAGGCGGAATCCGGCGCGTTCCTGATGAAGGCATTTGCCGGTGCGCTCGGGCTGATGTTCATCATTCTGCTGGCGCAATTCAACAGCGTTTACAACGCCATCCTGGTCCTTCTTGCGGTCGTGCTGTCCACAACCGGCTGTCTGATCGGCATGCTTGTAATGGGGCAGTCGTTCAGCATCATCATGACCGGGACAGGGATCGTCGCTCTGGCGGGCATTGTGGTGAACAACAACATCGTGCTGATCGATACCTACCAGGAATACAGTCAGTACATGCCGCGCATCGAGGCGATCGTGCGCACCGTTGAGGATCGCATCCGCCCGGTCCTGCTGACCACAATTACCACCATGGCGGGGCTCGCACCCATGATGTACGGCCTGTCTCTCGATTTCATTGGCGGCGGCTATTCCATCGACAGCCCGACGGCCCTCTGGTGGAAGCAACTTGCAACGGCTGTGGTGTTCGGTCTGGGCATCGCCACGGTCCTGACCTTGATCTTCACACCTTCCGCCCTTGCCCTCCGGGTATGGTTGTCGGAAGGCGCTTACAGGTCCGTGCGGAGCCTTCGGGCAATGGCCGGCACCCAGAGCCAGGCCGCGCGTGACATGCGGGCCAATTCGGCCGCGCGCATGATCCGGTCGCCGGAATTCATATGGGACACTGATGCCGGTCGCGTTCCCGACGTCGACGATCTCCCGAATCCGGCGCTCCGCGCGGCCGAATAGCGTAGAACGCCGCTGGTGATCCTGGGTCAAGTCAACCGCAGCCGGCGGTCGACCGCATCCGTTCTGCCGAATCCTTCACGATCAGCGAAATGTCGGTCAGTTGTTTGCCCATGGGACTGTTTTTCCGCCAGACCATACCAATCGTCCGCGACGGCTGGGGATCGCGGAACCTTGCGACAGCGACATTGGAAGAACGTGTTTCGACCGCGATCGCCATTTCCGGGATCAAAGTCACGCCAATGCCGGAACCCACCAGCTGAACCAACGTCGAAAGTGAACTTCCGTCCAGTCCCTCGCGCGGCAATGTCGATCTGACAGCGCAGAACGACAGGGCCTGATCGCGGAAACAGTGACCCTCTTCCAGAAGCAAAAGCCGCATCCGACGCAGGGTTTCGCCATCGGGAACCGGCTTGTCCATATCCGCGAACGGTCGCACGAGGACGAAATGTTCTTCAAACAGCGGTTCTTCATGCAGGTTGACCTCTGATACCGGCAACGCGACGATCGCGGTATCGAGTTGCCCCTCAGACAATCCTTCGATCAGCCGGGACGTCAGGGTTTCACGGACCTGGATATCAAGATCGCTGTTTTCCCGGGTCAATGCAGCAATCAGCGTGGGCAGAAGATAGGGTGCGATCGTCGGGATCACCCCGATTCGAAGCCGACCGGCAAGGCCACCTCGTGCAGAGCGGGCCAGATCATCCAATTCGTCCACCGCGTGCAGGATACTGCGGACCCGTTTCGCAAAATCCGCTCCGAAACCGGTCAGCCGCACCTGCCGCGCGCTTCGGTCGAACAGCGGCGCGCCAAGCCCCTTTTCAAGGTCCTTGATCTGCATTGACAAAGCCGGCTGCGAGATCGAGCAGGCATCGGCGGCACGGCCGAAATGTGCGTGCCGGGCCAGGGCTTCGAAATAGCGGAATTGCTTGATGGTACTGTTGTTCATAAGGCAGACTTATCGAACGGATCAGAAGTTTCAACTTAAACCTATCGTCCACCTCTGATAAACCCTCGTCAAGTTGGCGGTCGGCGGATGGAACGTCCGCGTCGCACATCAGGACAGGAGATGACGATGGACGGTACCTTTGACGAAATCAACAATGAGAGCCCCAGCAAATGTCCGGTTCTGGGTGGAACCAACCGGCATGCGGCCAAGGGCACGACGGCGAACCAGCACTGGTGGCCGAACCAGCTGAATCTCAAGGTCCTGCACCAGAATACACCCGCATCCAGCCCGATGGGCGTCGCGTTCGACTATGCCGCCGCTTTCAAGGCGTTGGACCTTGCTGCAGTGAAAGACGACCTGCACGCGCTGATGACCGACAGCCAGGTGTGGTGGCCCGCAGATTACGGCCATTACGGGCCGTTCTTTATCCGCATGGCATGGCATTCGGCCGGCACCTACCGGGTCGGCGACGGGCGCGGCGGAGCGGGGGCCGGAAATCTCCGGTTTGCTCCGCTGAACAGCTGGCCGGACAACGGCAACCTCGACAAGGCCCGCCGTCTCCTGTGGCCGATCAAGCAGAAATACGGCTCCAGCATTTCTTGGGCGGATCTGATGATCCTGACGGGCAACGTCGCTCTGGAATCCATGGGCCTGGAAACCTACGGCTTTGCCGGCGGGCGCGAGGATATCTGGGAGCCCGAGGAGGACATCTATTGGGGTCCCGAGACCGAATGGCTGGACGACAAACGCTATACCGGCGACCGGGAGCTTGAGGGTCATCTGGGAGCGGTCCAGATGGGTCTGATCTACGTTAACCCCGAAGGTCCCAACGGCACGCCCGACCCCTTGGGCTCGGCGCGCGACATCCGCGAGACATTCGGGCGGATGGCGATGAACGACGAGGAAACCGTCGCGCTTGCCGCCGGGGGTCACACCTTCGGCAAGGCTCACGGCGCATTCGATCCGACCGAATCCATGGGCGCCGAACCGGAAGGTGCGGGCCTTGAAGAGCAGGGGCTAGGCTGGAAAAACAGCTATCGGTCGGGAAAGGGGCAGGACGCCATCACTTCCGGTCTCGAAGGGTCGTGGACCAGCAATCCGATCAGGTGGGACAACGGCTATTTCGACAACCTGTTCGGCCACGACTGGGAACTTGGCAAAGGTTCGGGCGGCGCGCATCAGTGGTATCCGAAAGGCGCGGTCGATCCCGATGTGCCGGACGCCCATGATCCCGGGCGCCGACATGTGCCGACCATGTTCACCTCTGACATCGCGCTGAAGGAGGACCCGGCCTATGCCAGGATTTCCAAGCGGTATCATGAGAACCCCGACGAATTCGCACTGGCATTCGCAAAGGCGTGGCACAAGCTCACCCACCGCGACATGGGTCCGCACATCCGTGGTCTTGGACCGCTGGTTCCGGCCGAGCCTGAGTTGTGGCAGGATCCGATCCCCGCTGTCGATCATCCGCTGATTGACGACGCGGACATTGCGGCGCTCAAGGACCGGATCTTCGAGACCGGGCTGTCGGTTTCGCAACTCGTCAACACCGCCTGGGCATCGGCTGCATCGTTCCGCAACAGTGACAAGCGGGGCGGCGCCAACGGCGCACGCATACGGCTTGCCCCCGCAAAAGACTGGGAGGTGAACGATCCGGCGGCACTTTCGACAATTCTGTCCACGCTGGAATCGGTGCAAGCGACCTTCAACGACGCCCGGACCGACGGAGGGAAGGTCTCGGTCGCCGACCTCATCGTTCTGGGAGGATGTGCCGCGATCGAAAAGGCTGCGCGCGACGGGGGCTTTGACATTGCCGTGCCGTTCACTCCCGGGCGTACCGATGCGACGCAGGAGCAGACGGATATCGAATCCTATGCCTGGCTGGAGCCCAAGGCAGACGGGTTCCGCAACTACATGCAGGCCGGTCAGGTGCGTCCGGTTGCCGAACTTCTGGTGGACAAGGCACAGCTCATGACCCTGAGCGCGCCAGAGATGACTGTGCTGGTGGCGGGCATGCGGGCGCTGGATGCCAATACCGGTGGCACGAAACACGGTGTCTTCACCAATCGGCCCGGAACGCTCAGCAACGACTACTTCGTCAATCTGCTGGATATGGGCACAATCTGGACCCCGGCTGACGGGCCCGACCACATCTATGAGGGTCGCGACCGGACCAGCGGCGATCTGAAATGGACAGGGACGCCCATCGATTTGCTGTTCGGGTCCAATTCGCAACTGCGCGGCATCGCCGAGGTCTATGGAAGTTCCGACGCGGAAGGCAAGTTCGTGGCGGACTTTGTCGCCGCCTGGACCAAGGTCATGGAACTTGACAGGTTCGATATCGCCTAGGCACCGGTGACAGGACATACGGGCGGCGTCCATCGCGGAGGCCGCCCTCTTGCATCGGCGGCTCGGGCTTGCCCGGCCAGCGGTTTGTCGGTACGAAATGCGAACCGCGATGAAAGATCGCCGAACCGGATCGGGGCCGCATCCATGTTGACGTCCGTCGAACTCTGCGCCGGTGCGGGAGGGCAGGCTCTGGGGCTGGAAAAGGCCGGGTTCAGCCACGCCGCGCTGGTAGAGAACGACAACCACTGCTGCAACACGCTGCGCCACAACCGCCCCCAATGGAACGTTCTCGAAGAGGACATGCGCCTGTTCCGCGCTCAGGCCGACGCATTCGCAGGGATCGACCTGTTGGCGGGTGGCCTGCCCTGTCCTCCTTTCTCTGTTGCGGGCAAGCAGCTTGGGGAATGTGACGAGCGCAACCTCTTCAACGATGCGATCGACATCATCGACACCATCCGCCCCCGCGCGGTGCTGATCGAGAATGTGCGCGGGTTTCTTGACGCCGTTTTTCACGACTACCGCGAACGGCTCAAGATCCAGCTGGACCGGCTGGGCTATCGAACCGACTGGCGTCTGCTGAACGCGTCCGATTATGGCGTGCCGCAACTGCGACCGCGTGTGGTGATCGTGGCTGTGGAAAAGAACCGGGCCGACCTGTTCGACTGGCCCGAACCCAATGCGCACAATCCCCCGACAGTCGGCGAAACCCTGCGCGATCTCATGGCGGCCCGTGGCTGGCGGGGTGCCGATGACTGGGCCGCGAAGGCGGACGAAATCGCACCGACAATCGTCGGCGGATCGAAAAAGCACGGCGGCCCCGATCTTGGACCGACGCGGGCCCGCGCCGCTTGGGCAACCCTTGGGGTCGAGGGGCGCACCCTGGCAGTCGAAGCGCCCGATCCCTTTCACACCGGCATGCCGCGCCTGACCGTGCCCATGGTCGCGCGGATCCAGGGGTTTCCGGACAGCTGGCACTTTACCGGGGCCAAGACGAACGCCTATCGCCAGGTCGGCAACGCCTTTCCACCGCCCGTGGCCTGCGCCGTCGGTGTCCAGATTGGCCAGGCTCTGCGCAAACGGACGCTGCACGCGGTCAGCGGCTGACGATGGCGCGGTGAAACGCAGTCTTCCTCCGGGCATCCTTTCCGCCGATCACCCGGACCATTCGACGCTGGCCCCCATGGCCGTTGACATCATCCGCCGGGGCGGCGGGCGGATCGCGCTCGAACGGCAATTTGCCGCGATGCTTCGCAGTTGCATCGACGATGTGATCATGACGCCGAAGACCGGGCGCAGATCGTACGACGAGCTGGAAAAGACCGAAAAGACCTATATCGGCACCCGGGTCGAGATCGACCTGCGCGCCATGCTGCACCTGCCGAAAGGGCGGCTCGATACGGTGATCCTTGGCCGGGACGTCGACATCAAGAATACGATGGGCAGCACCTGGATGATCCCGGGCGAAGCGGTGGATCATCCCTGCATCCTGGTCGCTGCCGATGAGACGCGGGCGCTGTGTTATCTCGGACTGACCGTCTGTCGTCCCGGGTATCTGACCCCGGGCCAGAACCGGGATGCCAAGAAGAGCATATCCGCGACAGGGTTCGACCACATTCTCTGGGTGCTGAAGGATCAGCCCTATCCGGCAAACTTCTGGCGTGCCGTGCCGGGTGCCGCAGTGGCGCGGATCTTTGCCTGCACGTCCGGCAACCGACGGATGGCGACGCTGTTTCGCGAGGTTCAGCGCGTGCCGATCCATAGGTACGTGGTGGAAGCGGTGGCACGGCAACAGGATTTCATGCGCCGGATCAGATCCGACAATGGACGCGGCGCCCGTGACATCCTTGCCGCGGAGGGAATTGCATTGTTGTCGGGGCAGTATGACGGCCCGTTGATCAGGGCTTTCGGCCTGCCCCCCTGCCCGGCCGATGCGTTCGTGTCCTGCCGGGCCGACCGCCCCCACGACTTCGATGTTGCCGCCACGCACGGGCTGAACCTGTTTCCTGCGCTGCCCCGGCTGCTCTGAGTGGCGTGGCTCAGGGGGCCTTTAGAATATGTACCGCGCGATCGGCCAGTCTGTCGGCGATCCTCGAGCCGAACGTCTTCATGTGCGGGGCGACGCGGTGTGCTTCGAGGTCATCGTAGCTGGCCCATTCCTCCACCACGACGATGGTGTCCGGACCGTGGGGCGCTGTCGATCCTTCGTGATCGACGGTCGGGACATAGGTGATACAACCCTTTTCGGCCAGGACCGCGGGGAGGTTTTCACCAAAGGCCGCAAGGATGGCGTCACGTTCCCCCGGCCGGGCGGTGAGGACGGCAATGACATGGACTGTGTGCGACATGATGTTTCCCTGTTCTGGCTTCTTGTTCTGGCTGACTGTCGCAGTCTAGGAGCCGCAGCCGACCAAGACCACCGGCAGATCCGACTTTCTGTTGCAGAGGTCAGTGGAAATCGCGCGATTTCGGAATCACGCGGGTATTGCGGGGGTGGCGCTGGACGCTGCTCGGCAACGGGCTGCGCACATGGTCCGCCCGGGCCAGCGGCACGTCCAGCGGGTCGTTCGACAACCGCTCCAGCACGTCGCTGCGATCGCTCAGATCGTGCGCGACCACATGGATCACGTCGGCGTCGCGCTGAACGACGCCATG
>JBGTLJ010000193.1:0-6744 GCA_041744175.1 Oceaniglobus sp.
GTCATGCACCAGGGGCCGGGTTGTGTACTTGTCGATAGGGAAGGAATGCACCTCCACCCATCCCGCATTGGGCTGTGCACCCACAAGGCTGACATGCAGTTCCTGCATCCCGTGCGAACACACGGGTATGCCGTGATCCGCGCACAGCCGGGCGGCGCGCAGCCAGCAGGTGATGCCGCCGCAATTCGACGCATCCGGCTGCAGGTAGGCACACTTCGCCTGCGCAATAGCATATTCGAATTCGTGGATGGTATGCAGGTTCTCGCCCATCGCCAGCGGCATCCCGGTCGCTTCATGGATGCGGGCGTAACCGAGATAGTCATCAGGGATTGTCGGCTCTTCGAACCACAGCAGGTTCAGGTCGGCAAAGCCCTTTGCCGCCGCGATTGCCTGATCTACCGACCAGCCATAATTGGCATCGACCATGAAACCGCGCTCAGGGCCGAGAAGCCCTCGCACCGCCTCGGCCCGCGTGAAATCATCGGCCATGTCCGGCTGGCCGACTTTGATCTTGACCGCGTGATAGCCTTCATCGACAAAACCCTGCACGTTGGCCAACAGCTTTTCCAGCGGGAAGTTCAGGTCGATCGCCCCGCGATAGGCGCGGCTGCGGTCAGCTTCCCCCCCGGCCATGCGCCACAGCGGCAGCCCGTCACGGTGCCCGCGCAAATCCCAAAGCGCGATATCCACCGCCGAGATCGCGAAAGACGCAACACCCCCACGTCCGACATAGTGCAGCCGCCACTGCATCGCGTCGTTCAGCGTCTCAACCCCGGTGGCGTCCTGATCGATCAGCCAGTCCTTCAGGTCATGGACGACCATCGCAAGGATCGCCCGGCCGCCCTTGCCACCGGTATAAGTGTACCCGGTGCCCGTCAGCCCGTCCTCAGTGGTGATCTGGACAGTCACCAGTTCGAAATGCGTGTGTTCGCCGTGCTTTGCGTCCGACATCACTTCTGGCAGGGGAACGCGGAACAGGCGGGCGGTGACACTGGAAATGCGGGGCATGATGTCCTCAGGTCTTGGCGGCGGGCTGGGCGAGGCGGGTTTGCAGCAGGATGACGATCAAAAGGAACAGGCCACGGATGACCGACTGCCAGTTTGCCGACAGGCTGATCGTGCCGCGGCCATTCTCGAAGTTCAGAAGGTTAAAGACGAGGCCAAACAGAAGCGCCCCCGCAACCGTGGCGGGAACAGACCCCATGCCACCGGTCAGAAGCGTGCCGCCAACGACCACGGCGGCGATGGCGGCAAGCTCCCAGCCCGCTCCCTCCAGCGGTTGCCCGGCCCCGTAGCCAGAGGCGAGGAACACCCCCGCAAGCCCGGCGCAGGCGCCCGAAAAGATGTATACAAACACTTCGGCCCGGCCGGTCTTCAGGCCCATGAGATGTGCCGCTTCGGCATTGCCGCCGATGGCCAGGACCGTGCGCCCCAGCGACGTGCGGGCCACAATAACCCAGGCTGCGACGACCACGATCAACGCCACCAGGATCGTCCAGGGCAGCAGATTTGCAACCTTGTTCATCCCAAGCGCGGTAAAATCGGTTGCCCAGTCCACCGGCACCGTCCGGTTGTCGGCAAGCCACAGCGCCGTACCCTTTGCCGCCAGCATCGTGGCCAGGGTCGCCATGAACGGCGGCAGACGAAGACCGGTGATCATCGCCGCGTTAAGCATCCCCGCCGCAAGCCCGGCGGCCATGCCACCCGGTAGGGCCACGATCAACCCATGTGGCGACAGCATCGCAGCCACGACCGATGCCAGCGCCGCCACTGTGCCCACCGACAGGTCAATCCCCCCGGTCATGATCACCAGGCACATGCCGACCGAGATCACGACAAACATGGAGTTGTAACCAAGGAAGGACGATAGGTTGTAAGCGCTTGCAAAGTTTTCATAGCGCACAACCCCGAACAGGATCAGCACAACCAGTGCGACCCAGACGGCCAGATGGCCCTCACGCAAGACAGCGCGCATCACGACCGCCTCCCCCGCTGCAACCAGACCGCAATGGCGATGATGGCGGCGGTGACGATCAGCGTCATCTCGTCCGATATGCCATTCGCTATCAGGGTGTAGCCCATCAACTGGATAAACACCGCACCCAGAAGCGTGCCATAGATCGGGGCCCGTCCGCCCGAAAGCGCGGCGCCGCCGACAACAGCTGCGGCGATGGCGTCAAGCTCCATCAACTGACCGATGCGGGCGGCGTCAGAGGCGGAGTTCTGCGCCACGACGATCATCCCCGCAAGGCCCGCCAGGGTGGCCGTGATCACATAGGTCGCGATCTTGACCCGGGCGACAGGAACGCCTGACAGAACTGCCGCCCGCTCGTTCCCGCCGACGGACAAAAGGTAACGCCCATAGATCGTCCGCCGCACGACCAGCGCCAGAACCACCGTCAGCGACAGCGCGATCCAGCCCTGCACCGGCAGGCCCAGGATGCGCCCTGTACCAATCCAGGTGAAATCGGGGTTCGTGAAGGTCTGCAGATTGCCGTTCGTCAGAACCTGCGCGATGCCTCTGCCCGAGATGAAAAAGATCAGCGTAGCGATGATCGGTTGAACACCCAAAAGCGCAATCAGTGCGCCGTTGAACAGCCCGCAGACAGCAGCAACCAGAAGCGGCAGCACAATCGACGCCACCAGACCCAGGCCGGGGTTCGCCAACGCCCAATCCGACAGAAAGATGATCGGCGCCAACGCCCCGGCCACGGCCATGACGGACCCGACCGATAGGTCGATCCCCCCGGACGCGATGACAAGAGTCATCCCCAGCGCCACGATCGCGATGGTCGCCACCTGACTGACATTCACCGCCATCGTTTGCAGGTTCAAAAAATTTGGCGTGATTGCGACGTTCAGCACGACCAGTACGGCCAGCGCTACAAGCAGCCCCGACAAGCGTGGGTCCAGCCGCCGGATCATGCGGCACCCCCGGCGGCCATGGCGTGAATGAGCTGGTCTTCGGTCACGCCTGGGTTCGACAGGCGACTGACTGATCGCCCCTCCTGCATGACCACAATATCATGCGCGCCCTCGATCAGTTCCTCGAACTCGGACGAAATCAGAAGAACCGCGCAGCCTTCTTCCACCTTCTGGCGGATGATCGCCTGAATTTCGCGCTTCGCCCCCACATCAACGCCACGGGTAGGCTCGTCAAGGATCAGCAGCCGCGGCTCGATGGCCAGCCAGCGGCCCAAAAGCACCTTCTGCTGGTTCCCGCCAGACAGCTCCCGGATCGGCTGGTCCATATGGGCAGCCTTGATCCCCAGCGCCTGAACGAAGCCTTCCACGATCTTGCGCTCTCGCGCCTCATCCACGATGCCCATGCGCGATAGCCGCGGCAGCAGGGCAAGCGTCAGGTTCTCGCGAACTGAAAGGTCCGGGATGATGCCTTCTGTCTTGCGATCCTCGCTCAGGAAGGCCAATCCCGCCGCAATCGCCGCGCGAGGCGAGGTGACGGCACTGCTCTGCCCAGCAAGGCGGACCGTCCCCGCACTCAGCCGGTCCATGCCAAAGA
The DNA here is from genome assembly GCA_041744175.1 of Oceaniglobus sp. Lineage (GTDB taxonomy): Bacteria > Pseudomonadota > Alphaproteobacteria > Rhodobacterales > Rhodobacteraceae > Oceaniglobus. Next base: position 3,521 of record JBGTLJ010000193.1, read on the forward strand.
TCGCCCGCGCCGCCTCGGTCCGCCCCGAACCGAGCAGCCCGGCAAGCCCCACGATCTCGCCCGTACGCAGGGTCAGGTCCAGCTTGCGCAAACGACGGTCGGTGGCCACCCCCTTAGCCTCCAGCACCACGGCGCCCCCCTCGGCTCTCCCACTGCCCGACAGTTCCGTCATGCCTGCATTGCGAATATCCTCTGCGCTGCGGCCCAGCATGGCGGCGATGAGGTCAAGTTTAGTCAGATCTGCGATCCGCGCCGCACCGATGGTGCGCCCGTCGCGCAGGATCGTCACGCCGTCGCAAATCTCGGATATCTCGTCCAGAAAGTGGCTCACGTAGATGACCGAAGTCCCCTGCGCCTTCAACTGCCGGATCACACCGAAAAGCACCTCCACCTCGCGTTCGTCTAGCGAAGAGGTGGGTTCGTCCATGATCAGCAACTTGGCATCCATGGATGCCGCCCGACCGATGGCCACCAGTTGCTGAATTGCCGTTGGATAGCTGCCAAGGGCGCGGCGCGGGTCAAGGTCGATCCCAAAGCGGTCCAGCACCTCGCGGGTGCGTGCCTCTGCCGTGCGCCAGTCGATCATCCCAAGACGGGTCCGGGGTTCATAGCCCAGCACGATATTCTCGATCACGGTGCGCTGCGGCACCAAAGTCAATTCCTGATAGATCGTGGCAATCCCCGCGCCCTGCGCCTCACGCGGTGAACGAAGGTCGACGTCGCGGCCCTGCCAGCGAACGGTGCCGCCGTCACGCCGGTAGACCCCAGTCAAAATTTTGATCAGCGTGGATTTTCCGGCTCCATTCTGGCCGACGATGGAATGCACTTCGCCCGCCTCGATGGCGAGCGTGACATTTGTCAAAGCAGGAACGCCACCAAAGGACTTGGTGATCCCGGTCATCTGAAGAAGGGCATCGGTCATTCGTGGGTTCCCGATTACAGCCGAAGAAGGACCGCACCGTGGCGCGGCCCAGAGGTCAAACCTCGACTGACGAGTGGTCAGTAGGCCTCGGCCAGGTTGTCGGCCGCGTTCTCGATGGTAAAGATGCGGTCCTCAACCTGTACCCACGGCGCAATTGTCTCACCGGCCGCGTACTTCTTCATCGTTTCGCAAGCGAGCGGTCCGAAGAACGGCGAGGATTCCACCGTCACCCCCATCTTGCCATCAATAATGGCCTGCAGCGCGTCGCGCGTTCCGTCGATGCTTACGACAAGCACGTCTTCGCCCGGCTTGCGGCCCGCAGCCTCCAGCGCTTGAATGGCACCAATAGCCATCTCGTCATTGTGGGCATAGACGATGTTCACGTCCGGATGTGCCTGCAGCAGCGTCTCCATCACCTTGCGACCCTCGTCCCGGGCAAAGTCACCCGAGCGGGATTCAAGGATCGTGAACCGGCTGTCAGCGGCAATCGCGTCGTCAAAGCCCTTCTTGCGATCGTTCGCAGGGGACGATCCGGTGGTGCCTTCCAGCTCGATGATCTTGCCTTCACCCTCATGGTTGGCGATGACCCATTCGGCGACGCGCTTGCCCTGGTCGATGAAGTCCGACCCAAGAAACGTCACATAATCCTTGCCCGCCGTCGCGACCGACGCATCGACCGACCGGTCGACCAGAAAGGTTGGAACGCCAGCGGCCTTGGCGCGCATCACCGCGGGGATCAGCGGGCTTTCCTCGCGCGGGGGCAGGAACAGCACATCGATGCCCTGGGCAATCATGCTGTCAACATCGGCGACCTGCTTGGCGGCAGAACCGCCTGCATCTGTCTGCACCAGTTCCCATCCGCAGGTCGCAGCCGTATCGACAAAGCTTTTCGTCTGCGCGATCCGCCAGGGATTGTTGCTTTCGGTCTGCGCGAAGCCGACCTTGTAGCTGTCCTTCTGCTCCAGCGGCGGCAGGTCTTGCGCGGTGGCAAGCCCGGCTACGGAAAATGCTGCTGCCATTGCGGCAGCGCCCATAAGGATACGTCTTTTCATCTCTTCCTCCCAGAAGATGCGGCAGTGCCGCGTGACGGGCCGCGTCAGGCCCAGTTGAGGTACATCGTCTTTTCCGGAGATACCCGTCAAAGCCGTGTTTCCCGTCCTCTCCACCAAGGCCCGACAGGCCCCAACCAGAGTGGAATCCTTGAACCAACTCACCATTGGTTCGGTTGCAGTAAATCTCGCCGAAGTTCAGTTGCGCCGCAGCGGTCATCAGGCGGCGGCGGTCTTGCGTCCAGACATAAGCCGAAAGGCCATAGTCGCTGTCATTGGCAAGGGTCAGAGCCTCGTCAAAGCTGTCCACCACCATGGCGGCGACGACGGGCCCGAAAATCTCATCCTGCATGACGGGGATATCGTTCGTCGCCGCAAGCAGGACGGTGGGTGAAATCCAGTTGCCCTTTGCAAAGGCCCCGTCTCGCAAGGGACCACCGCGCAGCAGCACCTCTGCGCCCGCGTCAATAGAGGCTTCGGTCAACGCCTCCACCTTGTCCACTTCTCCCGCGCTGACCTTTGGGCCAAGGTCCGGATCGGTCAGCGGCATCCCGATGGTCAGGGCGGCGGCGGCGACGGCGAACTTCGACAGGAACTCATCGGCGATAGCACGGTGCAGATACATCCGTTCGTTGCAGGTGCAGATCTGGCCGCAATTGGTGAACCGTGCCGTTACTGCCGCCGCAACCGCGCGGTCGATATCTGCATCCTCCATCACGATGAACAGGGCCTTGCCGCCGAGCTCCAGCCGCAGGTTCTTGATCCTTGCCGCCCCCGCCGCATAGATCTCACGCCCCGCGCGAGTAGAGCCGGTCATGGTAACCATGTCCGCCCCTTCCACCAGCGCATCGCCGAGTGTACGGCCATCACCGGTCACAACGTTAAACAGCCCGGGCGGAAGTCCAACCTTCTCGGCCAGCGCAGCGAGTGCCAAGCCAGAGAGTGGTGTGAACTCATGCGCCTTCAGGACAAAGGCATTCCCGGCGACCAGCGCCGGGCCTAGCTTGCGCGCAGCCAGGGCAAGCGGATAGTTCCAGGCGGTCAGGCCAACGACCACACCATGCGGCAGCCGACGGATGTGAATTTCTTCGTCGGCGCTGTCGGACGGCAGGATCTCGCCTTCAATCCGGCGGGCCTGCTCGGCGGCGAAGCGCAGGAACGTCTCGGTCGCGCCAACCTCGCCTAGCGCCTGGCCAAGCGGTTTGCCCTGCTCGGCCACGACAACACGCGCCAGAAGTTCGGCATGCGCGCCT
>JBGTLJ010000194.1:0-9044 GCA_041744175.1 Oceaniglobus sp.
GTCATGCACCAGGGGCCGGGTTGTGTACTTGTCGATAGGGAAGGAATGCACCTCCACCCATCCCGCATTGGGCTGTGCACCCACAAGGCTGACATGCAGTTCCTGCATCCCGTGCGAACACACGGGTATGCCGTGATCCGCACACAGCCGGGCGGCGCGCAGCCAGCAGGTGATGCCGCCGCAATTCGACGCATCCGGCTGCAGGTAATACCGTATAGTCAGCCATCATCTCGACGACGACCGACCGATCCGGCAGCATCGCTAATTCTTCGGCCGCCCGCACCTGTAACTCCCTGCTGTATTCCATGACCGGCGGACATGCCGCCGAGCCGGTCGCTTCAAAACCCGCCATCGCGCAGCCGGTCAACCAGCTCGTCGCGATCACGAGGACGGCGACCGGCCGCCTCCAACATCCGACGTTGGGTTCGGTGTCGGGTTCGGCTGCAGCGGCAGCAGCCCCGGCCGCAGTACCGGCACCAGTGGCCGCCCGTCCGGCATCGCCAAGGGTGGTCTCCAGACGCTCAGCCGCGTCCGTTGCTTCGGTCAGCGCATCCGCGCCATCTTCATCGCTGCCCCGCACCGCATCGCGCAACGCCTGCCAACTTGCGAGCGGCGCGCGTGCGCCTTCGGCCAGATCGCGCGCGGCGCCGCGATAGGTATTTGCGGTGGCAAGCGCAGTATTGGCCGCCTGGGTGAGCCCCAGATCGGGGGCTGTGAGCGGGTTGTTCTCGAATGCCCGGTCGAAAGCGGATTGTGCAGCGGTGGTCGCCGCTGTGGTCCCGCGCGCCGAGAAGTGGGCGTAGTGTTTCCCGCCCCGTCCTCAGCCATGTCCTCCGCCGTGATCCCGACCTGTGCTTCCAGATCGGCCCAACGCGCCTCAGACCAGCGATCGGCCCCAAGGATCCACGCGGCGGCGCGGGCATAGACCCGCGTGTCCAAAGCCTCGTTGCGTTCGCGCAGCTTTTGCCATTCCAGCCGAGCGAAGCCGCGCTTGGTGCGCACCGTGATCAGTTGTTCGGCCGTGAATTGCTTCAACCACTCGCCGTCCACCCAGTTTGGCAGGTGGATCGTTCCCGGCGGGCAAAGGTGCCCAGCCTCGATTTCCTCCCGCGTCGGTCTCTACCTCAACATCACCGACACAGGCGCAAGATCGTGGATCCTGCGAGTCGTGGCCTATGGCAATCGACGACATATCGGCCTTGGTTCATACGAAGACGTCTCTCTGGCCGACGCGCGCGATCTGGCCCGAGAGATGCGCAAGAAGATTGCCGTCGGCACTGATCCGGTCGCTGAGCGGCAAGGGGCCTTGGCGGCAGCCCGTGCCGAACGCCGCCAGGGTCTCGCCTTCGCCGACGCGTTCGAGAAGTATTTCACTGACAAGCTCGAGAGTGAACTCAGCAACCCCAAGCACCGGGCACAATGGCGTTCGACTTTGACCACTTACGCCTACCCAATCATTGGCGAGAAACCCGTAGAGCAGATCACCGTTGATGATGTGCTCGCCATTCTCAAGCCGATCGGGACCGCCAAGACCGAGACCGCAACCCGAGTGCGTCAGCGCATCGAGCGTGTGCTGGACTGGTGCGCTGCGATGTGACATCGCTCAGGCGCCAACCCTGCTCTCTGGAAAGGCAGCCTGCAACAGATGCTGCCGACGCCTGGCAAGGTAAAGACGGTCGTGAACCATCCTGCGGTAGACATCGACGACGTTAGCCGTTGGTTCGTCTTCCTGCAGACCCGTGAGGGGGTCGCGGCACGCGCGTTGACATTCCTGACCCTGAACGCATCACGCTCACAGGAAATCAGAAAAGCGCTTTGGGACGAAATCTCGTTCGACACGGCGACTTGGATGATCCCGGTCGAGCACATGAAAATGAAGATGCCACACCGCGTGCCGCTGTCAAACCTGGCGATGCAGGTCTTGCACGAGTCACCGAGGTTTGCCGGGTGCCCGCTCATCTTCCCGTCCCCGAACATGGCGAAGAAGGCTTGAATTCAATGCTGTGATCGGGATCATCACCCACACGGACAAAATGGCAAGCACTGACAAAATTGTCAGTGCAATATTTGGGCGTAGCATCGTGGTTATGGAAAATCAGAAGGGTTGTCCGATCAAGGCAACGGTCGGCGTCATCGGTGGCAAATGGAAGACCGGCATCCTCTACCGGCTTCAGAAGCGGACCTACCGTTTCTCGGAATTGAAGCGAGAGATGTCGTGGATTTCCGAGAAGGTCCTGATCCGTCAGTTGCGCGAATTGCAGGCCGAAGGCGTCGTCGCGCGGATCGACCACCAGCAGATGCCGCCGAAAGTGGAATACGCATTGACGGACTACGGACGGTCGCTGACCCCGTTGCTGGATGCCATCGCTGTCTGGGGTCAGTCGCATCTGGCGCACAGGAACGCAGATCCGGCGTCGTGAACCCGCGCAGGTGCGCAGTCAGGGTTGCAGCGACTTGTTGACGTAGTTCCAGACGTCGCTGATGACCACCGACCCTTCACCAGCGCCACTCGCCACGCGCTTGACGGACCCCAGCCGCACATCGCCCACGCCAAAGATGCCGGGCCGGGACGTCCCGAACGGCGTCGCCGCAGCGGCCAAGGTGCCGGTCAGCACGAACCCCTTGTCATCGAGATCGATCACCCCCTTCAGCCAGCCGGTATTGGGTGCCGCCCCGATCATCACGAACAGCCCGCCAAGGTCGATCTGTCGTTCGCTGCCATCGCGGGTGTCGCGCAGCCAGCATGAGTCCAACGTCGTCTCTCCGTCGAGGGCGGCGACTTCGGTGTATGGGTGAATGGTAATGGCAGGCTCGTGTTCGAGACGACTGCTCAGGTAGGCCGACATGGTCTCGTGCAGATTGTCCTTGCGGATCAGGACGTGGACGTGGGCGGCAGATCGGGCAAGAAACATCGCCGCCTGTCCGGCCGAATTGCCACCGCCGACGATGGCGACAGGCCTGTCCTTGCAGAAGCGCGCCTCCATGTCGGTGGCCGCGTAATAGACGCCAGCACCCTCGAAATCCTCCAGCCGTTCTATCGGCAGTCGTCGGTATTGCACCCCCGTCGCGACCACGACGGTCTTGGTCTGAACGGTCTCGCCATCGTCCAGCGTCAGATCCCACGTCTCGTCGGGGCGCTGTGCGATGCCCGTCACCGACCGTGGCATGACGAAGCGGGTGCCAAGGCGCATCGCCTGAATTTCGCCACGCCAGGTGAGGTCGCCGCCGGAGATGCCGGTCGGGAAGCCCATGTAGTTCTCGATCCGCGAGGACGATCCGGCCTGCCCGCCGATCACCTCGTTCTCGATCACGATCCCGCGCAGGCCTTCGGCACCGGCATAGACGGCGGCGGCAATGCCCGCGGGGCCACCGCCGACGATCGCCACGTCGAACAAACCTTCGCCGGTCAGCGGCATATCCAGCCCCAGCAGCCGTGCCACCGCGCGCGGGCTGGTATCAGGCAGCTGCATCCCCGCGAACAGCGCCGTCGGAATATCCAATGCGCAGTCGGCTTCGCCCAGCAACCGGCAGGCCTCGTCCGATCCGAGCGCCAGTTTCTTGACGGCGATACGATTGCGCGCGGCGAAGGATTCCAGCCGCCGCAGGTCGCGGCTCTGGTCCGCACCGATCAGGGTCAGCGCGCTCTCGTCGTTCTCGAAGATGCGCCTGCGGCGGCCCGCGAAGACCGTCACGATCCGGTCCGACAGTTCCGGCACCCGCGCCATCAGGCTCAGCATGTCCTCGCGGGGCACGACGACGACCCGCGTATCCACGGCAGCCCGCATTCCCATGCTCCAGACGCCCCCGTTCAGAAACGCGATCTCGCCCAGATACTGTCCGGCCTTCAGCGATCCCTGCGCCGCCTGCGCGCCCGTCTGGCTGTCCAGCAGAATGACGTCGCCGTCCTCGACCAGCATGAACTCGGTCATCGGGTCGCCCGGTCGGACGACCATCTCTCCGGCCACGTAGGTCCTTGTCTCGCCGATGGCGCGAATGGCGTCGATGTGGCCCGGGTCGAGGGGCATGCGCGGCGTATCGGCAAGGTTGATCGCAAGCGACTCCATAGGACTGATCTCCGCGCAAGGGGTGTCGGACGAACATACTCCGGGGCAGCGCGCGTCCAAAGCTCTTTGAAGTTGAACGGCCGCTGACCCGAGCAGATTGCTCATATTCTGGACATTCGACAAGACCGAAATCGGCATGCCGCTGTTTCGAGACGCCGAACCGGGCGCGCCGCCGCGACGGCGGCACCTGCTGCCTACGACTTGACCCCCGCCGTCGGGTTCTCAACCGCTGTCATGTCCACGACACTCCACTCCAGTCCCGCATTGCGGAACATGCGCTTGCCTTGGGCAGGATAGTCGCAGACTTCATCAGGCAGGCGTTCGCCGACGACGATGCAGCGCAGCATGGTCGTTCCAGTATTCAGGATCGAGTGGGGCAAGCCCCCTTTGCGATAGCCAATGAACTCCACCGGTCCGATAGAAACCGTTTCATCGCTGATCCGCGCCAAGGCTTCGCCTTTCAGAACGTAGACGCATTCATCTTCATGGTGGTGGACGTGATGCTCCGTGCTAAATTGACTTGGCTCGACGGCGATGATGTGGAAACCGAAGCCGGTCAGGCCGGCGACATCGCCAAGTGATTTGTTTAGCCTTCGTGCATCGGGATTCAGAAAATGGGACTTGGCAATGCCCCGCATGCCGACAATGTCGGTCGCCTTCATGACATACGCCGGGGATGATGTATTGTCCGACATTCAGCATTCCTTTCGGGGAAAAAGTTTAGGACCCGCCCTAATTTGCCATGCGATCGGGCAGATGTCGGGCCCTGTGACAGGAAAACGCCGAAACCGGAGAAGTTTGGACGGGTCAGCGGGTCTAAAAGCACACATTTGCTGCATCGCAGTAGTCTGTCACATTGGGCTCCGAGCTTCCGCTTGCTGCATTGATCACGAACGGCTGCTGTCGGACGGAAACCCTTAGCCAGAACCTATCGGTTAAAAAACGGTAGTTTCCGCCGCGGACACAAACATATAAGTGTTGACCGATGAGCGCGGCATAGCAGACCTATCAGCGATAGGCTGATCACTGTCCGCGGTGCTGACTTTACCGCTGTGTTTGACAGTTGCGTCAATCCCCGCTTTGGAAAGTGAGCTCATCCCGACATCAGGTCGGCAAAAGCAATTTGCGTCTCCGCGTCAAAAATGCGCGGAGGCTTGGGCCGTCGGTCAGTTTGATCGCGGTATCCAGGGCTGCAACAGCCTCGCCGTGATGGCCGAGCGCTGAAAGGAATGTCGCCCGTGCGACCCAGAACGGTTGGTGGTTTTGGATCAGACCGTAGGGCATGGCGTCAAGCTGCGCCAACGCAGTCTCCGGTCGCCCGGACAGGGCATAGGCCGCGGCCCGGGCAACTGCGGCACCCAGGCTTTCGGTCTGGCCTACGAGTGCGTCATAGAGCATCAGCAGTGCATGCCGCGGCAGGTCGGGGGTCTGCGACAGTTGGACATGATACGACTGGATCGCCGCCTCGGTCTGATAGCGCCCCGGCACGCGCAACGTTGCGGCGCGGCGCAGCCAGGACTCCGCGTGACGGATCAGGTCCGACGACCACAGGGTGGTATCCTGTTCAGTCAGCGGGACAAAGCTGCCGTCAGCCTTGGTGCGCGCGGGGCGCCTCGCCTCGCAGTAGCACATCAAGGCCAGAAGGCCCTTGGGTTCCGCCTGTAACGGAAGCGCATCCGCCACGAGATGGGCCAGGAACAGCGCCTCCTCCACGAAGTCCTGCCCGCCATCGGAATAAGCATCGAGGTCAGACCAGCCGATGGTGAAGGCGGCGTAGATCGCGGCCATCACGTCGTTCAACCGCTCGGGCAGGTCCTTGGGGTCCGGCATTTCGAAGGAGATGCCAGCGTCACGCATCTTTGCCTTTGCGCGGACAAGGCGCTGGCCCATCGTGCTGCCAGTGACCAGAAACGATCGGCCGATGCGATGCGCGTCGACCCCAAGCACTGTCTGAAGCATTAGGGGCGTGCGGATGTCGGGTGCGATGGCCGGATGGGCGCAGAGCAACATCAGCCGCAGACGGTCATCCACCTTGCCGGCACCGGCGTCGGACTGTGCCTCATCATGCATCATCTCAACCACATGTTGCGCGTTGTGGCGCACCATCCCTTTGCGGTGGGCCTGCCCTGCGTTGCGCCGTGCCACGGTCAGAAGCCAGGCCTGTGGATGGTCCGGCACGCCATTTCGGGGCCAAGTCTCCAACGCGGCGGCGAATGCCTCGGACAAGGCGTCTTCTGCCGCCGCCACATCACGCGTCCGCCGCGCGATCAGGGCCAGCAGCTTGCCATAGCTGTCCCGCGCGACCAGTTCTGCATAATCGCGCGAAGATTTGGCCGGGGTGTCATGCATTCGGCGGCGGCATGACCGGACGCACCTCGACCGATCCGGTCAGGGCCGCGGGGGATTTCGCCGCCCAGTCGAGCGCCATATCCAGATCAGCCACGTCGATGATGCAATATCCAGCGAGCTGCTCTTTCGTATCGGCGAACGGCCCATCATGAACGTCGCGCTGACCATTCCGCAGGCGCACGGTGGATGCGGTGTCCGGCGGGAGCAGCCCGTTGCCTTGTAGTATTATGCCGGCCTGTCCCATCGCGCCCATATAGGCGTTCCAGGCGCCCCAATAGGGGCCGGCGGCGTCGGGGTCCTTTCGCTTGGCGAAATCCTCGGCGGTTTCGAGGAACGCGATCATGTAACGCATGGGTATCTCCTTTGGTGTGTGAGGTGTCTCAGGGGTTTTGGTCAAAGGTTCTCGTCAGAGTTACAGCTCAGAAGGGATTGCGTGCGCGCCTTGCGTGACAGCCACAGCACGGCCGTCGCGATGGCCACGACCATCGTCAGGACGATCACCTGCGGTGCGCCCATCGCGGCAAAGACACCATAGACGATATCCCCGATGTAAAGCAGCAGATACCCTGCCAGCGACGTCACGAAGACCGGAACCGCGAGACTGTTCCGCAGCAGCATGCCGCAACCGATGGTGCCACCCACGACACCGACCGCAAAGACGACCGTCATCCAGACAGGGTAGCCCATCATCACGGCGGCCTGTTCGGTGGTCAGGCCACCTGCGATCAGGCTCGCCTCGGTCTGGGTAAGGCTGCCGACGAACTGAACCAGTCCGAACAGGTTCCACGCCAGCCCGAGGCCCGCCCCCGTCCAGAACCAGAGAGGCGGTTTGGCCTTCGATGTTGTCGCTGTCATCTCAAGTCCCTCAAGTTGTGTTTCAAACGACAGACGTCGGATCGACGTCTTCCATGTAACTCTTGATGCGCGACAAGTACGGATTTCGACATTCGACTGGATTATTTTTTAACGTCAAAGGAGTGCTCCGATGCCCCTGAACCGACTGAGACACCCCAGGACCTCACCGAGGCCTGCCGCCGGCTCGATCCCTGCATCGACAAGCTCGACATTAAGGCAGCGATGATCGCTGGCGTCAGCCGGAACGACCTGCCCGGCCTGAACATGCTCGCCGAGGCGCAGGAGAAACCGCACTGGATCGTCACTGAACTTGGCTTGACCACAGGGTCCGTCACCGCTCTGCTGGACCGGCTGGAGAAGGCGAACCTGGCCAGGCGAGGGCGCGACCCGGACGACTGTCGCGGGGCAATCGTTCATCTGACGCCACATCTTTTTGAGATCCTCGGTCCGGTCTACTGCGCCGTCGCGAGGGAAATTGAGAAAATTGCGACAACTTACGCAGACGATGAGCGTCGAGCATCGGTCAGGCAGCTCGACGATGCATCATCTGCCTACGAACTGGCATTTGATCCCGGCTGCCGACAGCTGTCCTCCATGGATATTGGGGCAAAGGTCATTCAGGGCTCGGAGCGGTCATTCCGGCGCCACTGATGGCGCCCGCTAAATGGTCCGATCTACAGCGCATCTGGTAAGGGGCTTGCAGCAACTGGACGGGGCCATCGCCATACCAGCGCGCTAATACAGTGGATTTGGCAGATGCCGCCCCCGCGCCATCCGTCCCACGGGTGCTGACGTCAGAGAACTTGCGCTACGGAGTCAATTGAATGACGGAGGTGGACCTGGGCGGGAAAGTCTGGTGGCAACCCGATGCATCATGATCGCATCTCGATGGATTTCCTAGGACTTCGCGCTTGGTTGCGCTCCGTGTCGGTCCACCGGTCCCGAAGATCTCAGCCATTCCCCGGAGGACGACCAGCCGTTCCTGGGGCGATGACGATGACTTGTTGTAGGGACGATGACATTGGCGGCGGACCGTGATCCAGGTCCGGATCGACGTAGAGGACGTCAGCCGAGGCTCGCGGAAACTTGTCATCCAAACCTAGGGAGGATGTTGTTCTGCATGATGCTCGACCCTCGTGAGGAAATGCAAGCTCCTGCAAACCCGGCGCGGTCGACGGATCCCGAAGTGTTCAACCAGTCCCCGCCAGCAACAGGGCCATTGGCGAAGGCGACAGCGCGCTCCTCGTCGGATGCCTCCTCGGGCACAGCCTCGACGGCCGGATCGCTGCGCGTCGCCACCATTTGCGCCGTGGTCAGTGGGCGCAGTTGCACCCGGACGCCGGGCGCGAGGTCGTGCCAGCGCGGCGCATTGGTCAGATCGAGCGTGATCATGAATAAACCTCGATGTCGTTGATCAGCGTTTCGGTGCACATCCGGCCGACGGTGGTGTTCTCCTCGGGTTGTCGGGATCAGCCGAGCGGATCGGCCGTGGAATAGTGCAGGACTACCGGGATCACGGCGGCCTTGAGGCTGGCCGCGCCTTCGACCGGCAGGTCCACGGGGCGCGGCGCTTCCGCCTCGACCCAGTCGCAAAGCCCGCCCAGCGTCCGGTCGGCGGCGAGCGCTGCACCAATGCTGGCGGTGATCGCGTCGAAGGCGGCGTCACGCGCAGCGCCTTGGACCACCGCCTCGATCTCAGCGCGGTGCTGGTAGTGGTAGGCGAGCGGCGACAGCGTCACTTCGGGCTCGCCCGGTTCGCCGTCGCGCAGAATCAGG
>JBGTLJ010000195.1:0-3283 GCA_041744175.1 Oceaniglobus sp.
GCATGGGCGTCGTGATCGGCGCTCGTCCAGGCCCGGGCGGCCGCACGGGCACGCTGTGGGCACAGCGTCGGGATCGCATTGACGACCGCATCCACGGCCGCAATCCGCGCCAGGCAGGCGTTCAGAAGCTCGTCGGGCGACACCCCGCCCCGCTTGAGAAGGGCGACGATCTCATGGGCCTCCATGGCGCAAAGGTCGGACCCGGGCTGTTCGCTCATCTGGTGTTCCTTGTCGTGATGCTGGAGAAATGAACCGGCCGGGCAGCCCATGACGCGGACAAACGTCCGCGAGGACGCCGCGCGCGCCCAGAACGGCACGGACCGGTCTTTACGCCCCGGCGCAAATGCCGGGGCCGGCACGCTATTCGGCAGGCACCGCCCGATCCTCGAGCGTCAGGGGGACGGGCAGATGGCGCAGCATTTCCTTCGGGCAGATCTGCAGGAAATGCTGCCGCGATTCGGGCCAGTTCTGCAGGATCGTCGTTGCGCGTCGGCTTCCCGTCTCTTCCTGGTGACGGCGGATCAGCCCGGTCAGCTGGTCGATCCAGTGATCCACCGTGACCGGACAGATCACCAGCGTCTCCATGTTGATCAGCGGCGTCACGGCGCCTTCGGGATCGTAGATATAGGCCATGCCGCCGGTCATCCCGGCGCCGAAGTTCGCGCCCACCGGTCCGAGGATCACCGCCACCCCGCCGGTCATGTATTCACAGCCGTTGGACCCGCAACCCTCGATCACCACCTTGGCACCCGAATTGCGCACCGTAAACCTCTCGCCTGCTCGCCCGGCGGCGAACAGGTGGCCGGCGGTCGCACCGTACAGCACCGTGTTGCCGATGATGGTGTTGTCGGCCGCCACCAGCGGCGATGCCATGGGCGGGCGCACCACGATGGTGCCGCCCGAAAGCCCCTTGCCGACGTAATCGTTGGCATCGCCCGACACTTCCAGCTTCAGCCCGGGTGCCGCGAACGCGCCCAGCGACTGCCCTGCCGACCCGGTCAGCTTGACCGTCAGATGGTCAGGTTGCAGGCTGTTCTTCATCCCGAACCGCCGCACGATGTGGCTCGACGTGCTGGTGCCGACGGTGCGGTGGGTGTTCTGCACCGCATAGGACAGCTGCATCTTCTCTCCTTCGTCGAGGAACCGCGCGGCATCCTTGACGATTTCGGCGTCCAGCGTGTCGGGCACCGGATTGCGGTCCTTGTTGCGATCGTAGACGATGGACTGTGCGCCATCGACCGTGATCAGCAGCGGGTTCAGGTCCAGATCGTCCAGATGCGCACTGCCCCGCGACACCTGGCTCAGCAGATCGGCCCGCCCGATGACGTCGGCGAGCGAGCGCGCGCCGATCCGCGCCAGAATCTCGCGCACCTCCTGGGCATAGAACCCGATCAGGTTCACCACCTTGTCGGCACTGCCGCCGAACCTGGCGCGCAGGGCCTCGTCCTGGGTGCAGACCCCGACCGGGCAGGTGTTGGACTGGCACTGGCGCACCATGATGCAGCCCATGGCGATCAACGCGGCGGTGCCGATGCCGTATTCCTCGGCCCCCATCATCGCCGCCATCACGATATCGCGCCCCGTGCGCAGGCCCCCGTCGGTGCGCAGGGTGACGCGGCCGCGCAGGTTGTTCATCGCCAGCACCTGATGCGCCTCGGTCAGTCCCATTTCCCACGGCAGGCCGGCGTATTTGATCGACGTGGCGGGCGATGCCCCCGTGCCGCCGTTGTGGCCGGAAATCAGGATGATGTCGGCCTTGGCCTTTGCCACCCCGGCTGCGATGGTGCCGACGCCGCTGGACGCGACCAGCTTTACCGTCACCTTGGCGCGCGGATTGATCTGCTTGAGATCGTAGATCAGCTGTGCCAGATCCTCGATCGAATAGATGTCGTGATGCGGCGGCGGGCTGATCAGCGTCACCCCCGGCGTCGAATGGCGCAACCGCGCGATAAGCTCTGTCACCTTCATCCCCGGCAGCTGGCCACCCTCGCCGGGCTTGGCCCCCTGGGCGACCTTGATCTCAAGTTCTTCGCACTGGTTGAGGTATTCGGCGGTGACGCCGAACCGTCCCGATGCCACCTGCTTGATCTTGGCCGACGGGTTGTCGCCGTTGCTTTCGGGGACGAAATGCGCCGGATCCTCGCCACCCTCGCCGGAATCGGACTTGGCGCCGATCCGGTTCATCGCGATGTTCAGCGTCTTGTGCGCCTCGGGCGACAACGCGCCCAGCGACATGCCGGGGGTCACGAACCGCTTGCGGATCGCGGTGATGCTCTCCACCTCCTCGATGGGCAGCGGTTTGCCCAAAGGCTTGATGTCCAGCAGATCGCGCAGGTGGATCGGCGGGTTGCTGCGCATCTTGGCGCTGTACTGCTGCCACATCTGATAGGATGCGCGGGTGCACGCGGTCTGCAACATGTGCATGCTGGTCGCTTCCCACGCGTGGGTCTCGCCGGACCGGCGCGCCTTGTAGAACCCGCCGATGGGCAGGATGTCCTGACCGCCGCGCCAGCCCATCGTGTGCACCTCTTCGGCCTTGCGCTGGATCCCGGTGACGCCGATGCCGGAAATCCGGCTTTGCATGCCGGGAAAATATTCGGCGCACATGGCGCGGCTCAGGCCCACTGCCTCGAAGTTCAGACCGCCGCGATAGGACGAGATCACGGAAATCCCCATCTTGGCCATGATCTTGAGCAGCCCCTGGTCGATGGCGGCGCGGTAGCGTTTGACAGCCGTCGTCAGGTCGCAATCCAGCAGCCCGCGTTCGATCCTGTCGGCGATGGAATCCTCGGCGAGGTAAGCGTTCACCACAGTCGCCCCGCAGCCGATCAGCACCGCGAAATAGTGCGGGTCGATGCATTCCGCGGACCGCACGTTCAGCGAACAGAACGTCCGCAACCCCTGCCGTGTCAGCCCCGAATGCACCGCGCTGGTGGCCAGGATCATCGGCATCGCGATGCGGTCGACACCCTGATGCTGGTCGGTCAGGATCAGATGCCCGGCCCCCGAGCGGACTGCGTCCTCGGCCTCGGCCCGTACCCGGCCCAGAGCATCCGAAAGCCTGCCGCCCACCGGGAACGTACAGTCGATCTCGGCATGGGGGGCGTTGAACGCGCCCAGCAGCCGGTCGAACATGCCGTTGCCCAGGAACGGGCTGTCCAGCACCAGGATTTCGGTCTGCGAACTGTCCTCGTCCAGCACGTTCTTGAGGTTGCCGAACCGGGTCTTCAGGCTCATCACCCGGTATTCGCGCAAACTGTCAATCGGCGGATTCGTCACCTGG
>JBGTLJ010000196.1:0-8710 GCA_041744175.1 Oceaniglobus sp.
GTAGTCGTGTCGAAAGCCCGGTGCCCGCCTGGACCTGGATCATCGCGCGACGCCCGGCACGTTCGGCGAACGCATCGGCGCCCCAGCTGTGCAGATGACCCGACAGCACGATGTCGGTGCCGCAATCGGCCAGCGCGTCGAGCGCCTCCGCCGCACCGCGCATGGGCTTCTTGCGTTCGCCCGGCAGATGTTCGAGAGGGTGATGCACCATGACGATGCGCATCCGCCGCTGCACACCGCCGAATTCGCGTCTGACGCGGGCGATGTCCGCGCTCGAAAACCATCCGCTTTGCCATGCCAGCGGATTGGTGGTGTTGACGCCCAGCACGACGATCCGGTCGTCGGAATGTTTCGGTTCAAGATCGCGCGCGATCCAGCGGCGATAGCGGCGCCATGGCGCGAACAGCCGCATAAGCGGATTGTGAAGAGGTACGTCGTGGTTGCCGGGCACCACCAGAACGGGGGCGTCCAGCGCATCGATGAAGGCACGGGCGGCCTCGAACTGTGAGTTGCGCGCGCGCTGGGTCAGATCGCCCGAGATCGCCACCAGATCCGGCTGAAGGGCGTTCACCTCGGCCGTCAGTCCGGGCAGCAGATCGGGGCGGTCGCGCCCGAAATGCAGATCCGACAGGTGGACGATGCGTCTCATCTGACGTCGCGTTCGTAGTCGGCAGGCAGCACCATGCGCAGGTCCGCATCAACCGCCCGGATCACCAGCGGACTGTCGGCCCGGAACCTTTCGCCGTCCAGCGCAACAGTGTGACGCGACCGCCGGCTTTCGATGTCGAACCGGCTGGCGGACAGCATATGGAAATCGCGTCCGTCCTCCGCCAGCCCCGCCGCCAGCGCGAGGGCCTGTCGGACCTGCCCGAAGCGGCCCGCATCGGGCGACATGAACATCACCAGCTTGCCCGCCGCCAGCTCTTCCTGCCCCTTCAACCCCATCTGTTGCAACTGGAAGGCGTTGTTCAGCACGAACACCAGCGGCGTGCGCATCCGGTGGATCGTGCCATCGGCGGATATCGTCAGATCCAGGGGGCGGCGCAGCGTCATCAGCGTACGGATGACCGATACATAGGCCGCCAGACGCGAGCGGCCCCAGCGCCGGTATATGCCTTCGCGGTTGGCAAGTATTTCGGGATAGCGGCCAATGCTGGTGTTGTTGAGGAAAAGCCGGTCGTTGACGCGGGCCGTGGAAATGGTCCGGGTGTTGGCGGCAAGCACAACGTCGCACGCCGGCTCCAGTTCGGGCGGAATGCTGAGCGAACGCGTGAAATAGTTGAAGGTGCCCAGTGGCAGGACGCCCATGGGCAGATCTCCCCCCGCCATCGCACTGGCGACGCCGCAGATCGTCCCGTCGCCCCCCGCCGCCACCACAATGTCGCAGCCATCGGCGCGGGCCTCCTGCACCAGGCCCGCCACCGGCCTGTCGCGCCCGATCCTGCGGATGCTCACCACGGCCCCGTCCCGCGACAAGAGCTCCGTCACCCGTTCAGGATCGGGGCCTGCCTTGCCCTTGCCGCTGCCGGGGTTCATCACCACGGCGATTTTGCGAAATGCCACTGTTGTGCCCCATTCTCTACGCGCACCGTCCAACGCCCGCATCCGGCGCAGGGTTGCATGGCCCGGTCGCTTTGCCTATCCCGGAGGCGCAGCCAGAGAGCCGCGCATACACCATTTACCCGGAGCCCTCCATGAGCACCATCATCGACATCATCGGCCGCGAAATCCTCGACAGCAGGGGCAATCCCACGGTCGAGGTGGATGTGATCCTCGAAGACGGCACGATGGGGCGCGCGGCGGTGCCGTCCGGTGCATCCACCGGTGCGCATGAAGCGGTGGAGCGCCGTGACGGCGACAAGGCCCGCTATATGGGAAAAGGCGTTCTGGAGGCGGTGGCGGCGGTGAACGGCGAACTGGCCGAGGGTCTTGTGGGGTTCGATGCAACCGAACAGGAGGCCATCGACGCCGCGATGATCGAGATGGACGGCACCGCCAACAAGGGGCGGCTGGGCGCCAACGCGATCCTCGGCATCTCTCACGCCTGTGCAAAGGCGGCCGCTGAATTCACCGCACAGCCGCTGTTCCGCTATGTCGGCGGCACGTCTGCGCGCACCCTGCCGGTGCCGATGATGAACATCATCAACGGAGGCGAACACGCGGACAATCCCATCGACATCCAGGAATTCATGATCGTGCCGATTTCGGCCACCAGCATCCGCGAGGCGGTGCGCATGGGGTCAGAAGTGTTCCACACGCTGAAAAAAGAGCTGTCCGAGGCGGGCCTGTCCACCGGCATCGGCGATGAGGGCGGGTTCGCCCCCAACATAAGTTCCACCCGCGCGGCGCTGGATTTCATCCTCAGGTCCATCGAAAAGGCGGGATACACCCCCGGCGACGACATCATGCTGGCGATGGATTGCGCGGCGACCGAATACTACCGCGACGGCCAGTACGCGATGAAGGGCGAGAATGCCCTGCTGAGCAGCGACGAGAATGTCGGTTATCTGGCCAAGCTGGTCCAGGACTATCCGATCTTCAGCATCGAGGACGGCATGTCCGAGGACGACTGGGACGGCTGGAAGATGCTGACCGACGCGCTTGGAGACAAGGTGCAGCTGGTGGGCGACGACCTGTTCGTCACCAACCCCGAGCGTCTGGCCGACGGACTCGCAAGGGGCTGTGCCCCTTCCATGCTGGTTAAGGTGAACCAGATCGGCACCCTGTCGGAAACCCTGCGCGCTGTCGATATGGCGCACCGCGCCCGCTACACCAACGTGATGTCCCACAGGTCGGGCGAAACCGAAGATGCCACCATTGCCGATCTGGCGGTCGCCACGAACTGTGGCCAGATCAAGACGGGATCCCTGGCGAGGTCCGACAGGCTTGCCAAATACAACCAGTTGATCCGCATCGAAGAAATGCTGGGGGAAACCGCAGTCTATGCCGGCCGGTCGATCCTGCGCCGTGGGGCGTGATCACGTAGTTTTACCCATGCCGGGGCCTGCCGACGGATACGATTCACGGCCCTGCACAGGGGGATCACACACCCCGGCTCTCGGCTCTTTCCGATCATAATTCGCGTGAAGGCGCTCACCCCGTGTGGTAACGTTGACGGCATCTGTTGCCAGTGACCTTCGATGATGACGACCGCGAGTAACAATCACTGCGGTCTGACCGGATGCCAGCGCTTCAGTATCCGGTGCGCCGCATCACCACGCCGACAGTCCGCAGCATCACGCCGAGATCGCATGTCGTCGAGACCTGCTTGTGATACTGGGCGTCGATCTCGGCGCGGAAGGCAAAGCTGTTCTCGTTTCTTGCGGAAACCTGCCAGAACCCGGTCACGCCGGGCCGCATCGAGAAATAGCAATATGGATCGCCGTACATCTGCAACTGCGAAGGCATCATCGGGCGCGGGCCCACGAGGCTCATGTCGCCTGTCAGGACGTTCCAGAACTGCGGCAGTTCATCGAGGGACGTGGATCGCAACATGGCCCCGATGCGCGTGATCCGGGGATCCTGCTTCAGCTTCTGTGTGGATCTCCACTCTGCAGCCATGACCGGATCGGATTCGAGATAGCGCTCCAGGACGGCATCGGCATCCTTGACCATGGTTCTGAGCTTCAGGATCGAAAAGCGCCGTCCGCCCACACCAAGCCTGTCCTGACGATAGAACGGATTTCCGCTTTCGATCCAGAGCGCGAGGGCGCAGCCCAGCACGATCAGCAAGCTGACCGGCGCCGTGAGAAGCACAAGAAAAATGTCCAGGATCCGCTTGCCGGGCCCACGGTAGAACTGCGATCCGGGAAGGCCCTGAGGTGCCAGGACGTCTGCCCCGACGGAAAAGGGAATCCTGCCGCGCGAGGCGGGAGTCGAGAACAGCGCCGCGATCGCCGCATTGTTGACGACGACATCCGATTGCGAAGTCAGGTCCAGCGCGACGTCTTCGTGCATTTGATCCTTCACCCCAGATCCTTCCGAACAGGTACCGCGAAATAACTGCGGCGGCAAAACGACACTTGGAACACGCCAGTCTCCTGCAGTCCTTGGCGGGAAACGTGTCGAAAGAACCCTTCGTGCAGCGTCAGGGCTGCGGTTGAAATGACGACGGTGCCACCGGCACCTTCAAACTTGCTTATGACTCGTCGATACCAGTTTTTCATTTAATTATCTGAAAACAATATGTTTCAATCACGTCCGTCAATAGATGCTACGATGTTCCGTAATACCTGAGCTTTATACGATTTCCATGACAATCAGAGGGCGAACTCGCGTTTCCATACATGCTTTCGACCTTCGAGTACCATTTACCTGTCGCTCGCCATACAACGGTTCACCGAGACTTTCGTTCATTTTATCTTGCATCTTTCGCACCCGCAGAAAAGCCCCCTACCGGAATGTGATCGGTCTAAGCGGACATGGTTTAGCAATCATTGACGACGGCGCCACCATGTCGTGCGCCATGGTGATCTTTTCATCGCCGTACACACGCATGACGTGCAGCCTGCCTGAGGCTAAGGTTTTACCGGCCCCGCTGCGATGTCTGTAGAGCAAAGAGCGTGGCTTGTAATCCTGCGAGCACTCGGATGATCTCGCGGCTGGCCTGTCCGGAGAAACAACCGGGCCCAGACAGCCCAGCGTGCGATGAGGTGGATCCTTATTTTTATTCGCCAATGTGTGCGCCTGCCTCGTCGATCTCCTGCACTTTGCAGTCATCGAACTGGACCGGCTGCCGCTTTTGATGGGGGGGTCATGACGATTCGTCTGACGATATTCCGCGATATGCCACGAAATTTTTTTCCACCCTCGCTGCCCAGTCATCAGATCTCTGGCGTCGCCGCCGAGATTCCTGCGGGAGTGACCCGCTTTGTTTGCCCTGTGTCGACGCATTTCTGCCAGATCGGTCCGCACCGTCGCACCCTTTCGCATCGGCCCTGCCCTGCCAGCCGGCCCCGCGCACAGCCGCGTGACAATCGAACACCGCCCTTGCCTCTGATCCCCGCTCTGCCATTGTCCCAAATGTCGAGATCAGAGGAGCCAGATGATGTTTCGCGCCACGATAGCCGGTCTTTTGCTTGCGGCAGGCATGTTCCTGCCGGCCGCCGCCGAAATGTCGCAGGCCGAGCGCGATGAGTTCAGGGCCGAGGTGCGTTCCTATCTTCTGGAAAACCCCGAGGTTCTGATGGAAGCCATTGGCGTTCTCGAGGCACGCGAGGCCGCTCAGGCAGCCGTCGGAGACAGCCAGCTTGTGGCCGACAACGCCGCCGCGCTTTTCGACGACGGTGTGTCCTATGTCGGCGGCAACCCCGATGGAGACGTCACAGTGGTGGAGTTTCTTGATTACCGCTGTGGCTATTGCAAGCGGGCCCATCCCGAAGTGGCCGAACTGCTTGCACGCGACGGCGACATCCGGTTGATCGTGAAAGAGTTTCCCATTCTCGGCGAACAGTCTCTTCTGGCGTCGCGTTTTGCGATCGCTACCAGGAATGTGGCGGGCGATGCGGCTTACTCGCGGATGACCGACGCCCTGATGGCGATGCGCGGCGATGTCACCGAGGATAGTCTGCTGAGCCTCGCCGATGAACAGGAACTTGACGGCGCGGCGATCCTGCTGGCCATGGCGGAACCCGAAGTTGAAGAGGTCATCGCGGCGAACCGGGAGCTGGCTCAGCGGCTGAAGATAAACGGCACCCCAAGCTTTGTTTTCGGCGATCAGATGGTGCGCGGCTATGTTCCGCTGGATGCGATGCAGCAGCTGGTCGCGACCGTTCGCAAGGAATGACCTGACGGACCCGTCGTCGGCACGAATGCTCTATTCCGCAGCCTGCTCTGCCGCTGCCTGTTGTGCGTCGATTTCGGCTGCGCGCTTTTCCACCTGCTCCACGATGTGCTCGATCATCTGATCGTTGCTCAGCTTGTGCGCCTGTTTGCCCGCCAGATAGACCATGCCCGCGCCGGCACCGCCGCCGGTAAAGCCGACGTCGGTCATCAGCGCCTCGCCCGGGCCATTGACCACGCAACCGATGATCGACAGGGACATCGGCGTCCTGATATGCTCCAGTCGTTTTTCAAGCGCCTCGACCGTCCGGATTACATCGAACCCCTGCCGCGCACAGGACGGGCAGGAGATGATGTTGACGCCGCGATGGCGCAACCCCAGGGACTTGAGGATTTCGAAACCGACCTTGACCTCTTCGACCGGATCGGCGGACAGCGATACCCGGATCGTGTCGCCGATCCCCATCCACAAAAGGTTTCCAAGGCCGATCGCCGATTTGATCGTGCCACTGACCAGACCGCCCGCTTCAGTGATTCCCAGATGGATCGGTGCATCGGTCGCATCGGCAAGTTGCTGATAGGCAGCCGCAGCCATGAACACATCCGACGCCTTGCAGCTGATCTTGAATTCGTGAAAGTCGTTGTCCTGCAGGATCCTGATGTGGCCGAGGCCCGATTCGACCATGGCGTCTGGACAGGGTTCGCTGTATTTTTCCAGCAAATGGCGTTCGAGACTTCCGGCATTCACGCCGATCCGGATCGAACAGCCGTGATCTCGGGCGGCCTTGATCACCTCTTTCACACGCTTGGAATCGCCGATGTTGCCCGGATTGATCCTGAGGCAGGCCGCGCCCGCCTCTGCGGCCTCGATCCCGCGCCTGTAGTGAAAGTGGATGTCGGCCACGATAGGAACCGGGCTTTCGCGGACGATTTCCCGGAGAGCCGTCGCGCTGTCCTGATCGGGCACCGACACGCGGACGATGTCTGCACCGGCCTCTGCCGCCGCCTGGATCTGGGCTATGGTACCGCGCACGTCCGTTGTGAGGGTGTTCGTCATCGTCTGTACGGTGATCGGCGCGTCACCGCCAACCGGGACATTGCCCACCATGATCTGGCGGGATTTGCGTCGATAGATGTTGCGCCACGGGCGCACGGTATTCAGCGACATTCTTTGTGGCCCCGTTTCGGATCCGTCATGCACCAGAGAGGTAGGTCACCCCCGGGCCCGACGCAATGCCCATGGGCGATGCATGTCCCTATGGACGATCCCCGGCCGGGGCGAGCAGCGATGCATCGGCCACAACCGTCGCCAGATCGGTATCCCGGCCAAGGTCCGCCACGGCGTAGCTTTCGCGCAGATTTTCCGCGGCAAGGCTGAGGTTCTTGGTGACCTGACCGTTTCTCCCCACAGGGCCGTAATGTTCTCCGTTCACGGCGAAATAGACCGCGCCGGATTCACCCGTAAGAAGGGTTGCCGCATCTTCGGTGCTGGGAAGAACAAATCGGTCGCCCCTGCGCATCGTCCGTTCATAGATCACCGAACCGTCGGCGGACCGTACCCTGACCCAGCTGTCGCGGACCGCGAACATCACGACCTCCGGCACCTGTTCGGCGACGACCTTGACGGATCCGGCCGCATCGGCGGCCAGCCCGTCGTCGGCGACACCGGGTGTCGCAGCAAGGCGCTCCGTTTCCGCCGGATCGATCACATGACTGGTGGCGATCGAGATGTCCCGACGCGACAGGACCGTGTCCGACGCGACCGCGCCGCCCGCGCGTGGATCGAGGGTGGAGATCGGCGCGTCCCGGGCGACCATCACCGGCACGTCAAGAGCCTGGGGCCGGAACAGCCTGTCGAAGCCTTCGTTCGCCTGCAGCCCGGCAAGCGCCTCGCCGCCCGGCAAATCCGCAAGGCCGACGCCGACAAGTGGATCCAGTTCCGATACGACGCCCGGCGCCTGGTCGACAGGAACGAATTCCACCTTCTGCACTTCCGCCAGGAACGCATAGCCCCCGTAGCCCAGCCCGCCGATCAGGGCGATCAGGACGGCAATCGAGCCGATCGCACCGGGTTCCACATGCGACAGCAATCCGGGACGGGCCGGCGCGAACAGGGCCGAGGATTCGGCAAACGGATCGCGCCTCTTCCTGTCGCTCAGGCGGGGTTCGCTGCGTTTGGAGGATGCCGCGGACGACATGCCGTGGGCGGTTTCGAAATTGCCCTCGGCGCAGAACGACCGATACGCCCATTCGGGATCGAGCCCGAGATAGCGTGCATAGGACCGAACGTAACCTGCGATGAAACCCGGCGTCTCGAACGCGGCGGGATCGGCGTTTTCTATGGCAGCAATGTAGGTCGCCTTGATCTTCAGTTCCCGCTGAACATCCAGCAGTGATTTTCCCAGCGTCGCACGCTCGCCGCGCATGACGTCGCCGAGGCGCAAATCGAAATCGTCGAAGCCCCGCGGCTTTTCTTCGGCTTCCACAGGTTGTGGTGCCCGAAAACGTCGGATCATTCTGACCACCAAACTGCTACTGCCCCATTCGCCACGCTTTGCTTGATTCGCTACGCGACCTGATTTGCAAGAAAGATAACATAGGGATTACACCATTGCACTGTTTGATAAATGTCCAGTAGGGATTTTCAGGCTTTTCCTGCGGAAATCCGCGGATCGCAGCACGCTTTTCCAGCATCGGTGTGACCTTTCACATCGTGGCGGCGATGTCGGGCACCACGCCAACGGCTGCATCCCGCCTGTGGACAGATTGCACGCAAAAGCTGAATCAACAATTAAATCCTGCACGCCTGTCACTCTGCGATGACGATTGCGCAATCGGCAACGCCGCGAGCCGTGGCGGTCCGGTTGCAATCGGTGAGGGCCGCCTCTTGCGCGCCCAGGCCGCGGGCGAGGGCCCATTCGCCGGTTGC